>JABDJV010000307.1 GCA_013003295.1 Pyrinomonadaceae bacterium
CCCTTTACCCTTATGGTAGTGAGGAAAGAAGGCGTTTTCGGCGGTGGCGATCAGCGAATAGTATGCATCGCCCTGTCCTCCATTTCGATAGAAAACGTATTTTGCAACCGCGTCCAGTTCGTATTCCTTCATCCCCGGCTTAGTCGATCTCATTGATTCCATTAAGGCAAGGCCCGATAAACGTGTCGCCTTACGAATAAGGTCCATTTCCGCAGGACTCTTTATAAGTCTCATCTGGTCGAGAATTGGAGAAAGGTCCTTGATAACCAGATCGGGGACTCTTTCAGACAACAATTTTCTAAACCGTACATGCCGCGCCGGCCCTCCGTCCCAAGGATCAGATGCAATATCCATCTGCACGCGCAGACCCAGATCCCGGCTTTCGGCAACCCCCTCGGGCGGACTAAACGGCGTGTACGCAACCGTTTCCGGCCGGCGACCGCGACGAGAGAGATGTTCCGCAAGAAGCTCAGAACCGTAAACAGCCTGAACCCCGCTGTTTCGAATTATCAACTCGCGATCTTCAGGAGACAGCATTTTGCCCTCGCCTCTTTCCCTCCCTTCATTCCGGTGCGGAAGGTAGAGCGTCGTGCGGCGCGAAGCCCCGTCAAGAACGAGATATGCATGCGGAACTTCGATTCCCGTCAAATAATAGAACTCGTTGGATTGACGAAAACGCGTATAGCCGCGCGGACTCGGCTCACCCTGAATGACAGCAATCGCATTTGTCCCGATAGCCTCGAATACTTTGTCGCGGCGGACGCTAAACTCAGCCGCCTTAAAGTGTTCGCTGAACAAAGGTATGTTTTGAGCACCTGCCGCAGTTGCCAGACAGATACATAAAAACGCTGCATAAACTGCTACCCTCTTTACATTAAACATAGGCCCTCCGGCGCAATAGACTTTTCATTGAAATATTAGGACTAAGTTACGATAAATGAATGACCGGAGCAAATAAAGCCGTTCGCGGAAATACAAACTATGAAATGATTCGCATTGGTCATTCTTGACGAAACAGACTTCGCCAACTAACCTACTATGTTTGCCCAAAGGGGTGATAATAATCTATATGAAACTTCGAATACTTTATCACGGCAATTGCTTCGACGGTGTTTCGTCAGCAGCGATATTTACAAAATTTTATAAGGCGAAGATCAACCCGGATGCTGAGGTCTCCTACACCCCGACAATGCACCGGGCGGGAAATGCTTTTGATCAGGAACAATTCGACGGCGACGAGAATGCGATCGTCGATTTTAAGTATTGCCCTGATGAACGGCTGACGTGGTGGTTTGATCATCACCAATCCGCATTTTTGAGCGATGAAGATGAACAGCATTTTTTAGCCGACGAATCCGGCAAGAAGTTCCTCGACACGACAAGTAAATCATGCGCGGAATTTATCGCCCGTATTGCTAAAGAAAATTTTAATTGGGAAGATAAATCGCTGGAAGAATTGATCGAATGGGCGCATATCATCGACGGTGCTCTTTATGAAGATGCTGCCCAATGCGTTGAGTTAAAATCATCTGCGCTCAAATTGATGCAGGTTATCGAAGGCGAAAAAGATCCGGCATTTGTCGCACAAATAATTCGTGACCTGACGACGCGATCGCTCGACGAGGTTTTGGAAAGCGACAAGATACAGGCAAGATTAAAACCGATCCTCAAGCAGCACTGGGAAACCGTTGAATTGATCAAGTCACGCGCGAAATATTCCCGCGGAGTGGTAAGCTTCGATCTGACCGATAAGGAGATCGAGGGTTACAACAAATTCATCCCGTACTATTTCTATCCGCAAACCACCTATAATGTTGCGTTAACTCAAAGCGCATTCCGTACAAAGATCTCCGTCGGGTCGAACCCATGGGCTCCGAGACCGCGGTTACACAACATTGCCGAATTATGCGAAAGTTATGGCGGAGGCGGACACGCCGTCGTCGGGGCAGTCTCGCTAAAGCCGGACGAACTCGACCTCGGCAAGAAATATATGCGCGAGATAATCGAAAAGCTTCAGTTTGACGAAGATTAACTTTGATGCGCAGAAACTTTGACTTCTATATCTTGCGCTAGCTTTCAGCTATCCATAACTTGCCACTAGCTTCAGCTAAAATGATGTCATTCTTAATAACTTGCCATTTCCTTCGGTTAAAAGATGTCATTCTTGATAACTTGCCATTTCCTTCGGTTAAAGGATGTCAATCTAGCTAACTCGTCATTTCCTTCGGTTAAAGGATGTCATTCTTCGTAACTTACCTTTTCCTTCGGTTAAAGGGTGTCATTCTTCATAACTTGCCACTAGCTTCAGCTAGTGGATACCGGATCACCAAAGTAGCGGCTTTAGCCGAATTAAGCCGATTGTTGCCAGATGATTTCTTTGATCGGCCAGAAATTAGGCTAAAGCCATATTCTTTTTCTATTCGACCCACTAGCTAAAGCTAGTGGCAAGTGATTGGAGAAAACCCAACTCTTCTTCAAAGGCTTATGCGGATTCATATCGATAACCCGGATTTGTTGTCACAAAATTTTATTCAATGGATATCGGATCATCAAAGAAGCGGCTTTAGCCGAATTAAGCCGATTGTTGCCAGATGATTTCTTTGATCGGTCCGAAATTAGGCTAAAGCCTTATTCTGTTTCTATATGGCCCACTAGCTAAAGCTAGTGGCAAGTTATACCTCGCTTTGTACTTGAAAAGTATGAGTTCCGTGAACTTATTTCGTGAAATGCCGCGCGTTTTTAAATCGGCTGCTTTTGCCGGTTTTTACAAGGAACCCGGATTTCTTGTCACAAATTTTTTATCAACGGTGTCTTTATACTAGAAATACCTAAAATAACTATCCCTGAGGAGAATTAGAAAAAGATGAAAAGTTTAAAATATTTTCTATTGTTGTCGGTTTTATTGTTGTTTGGCTGCTCGGCAATGGCGGTTGAAAAGGACGATAGCGTCGAGGTTATCGAAAAGACGTCTAAAATCAAAAAAAGCGATGACTATGGCTTTTGCGAGCGGAATTGGAATAACAACAAGAAAGCAAGCGTAAAAGATCTTCGGGAATCGACTATTTCCAGGACCGATCTTCTTTCCGTGGACGGTCAAAAGAACGGCGGCATCAGCGTTAAGGGCGAGGACCGCGCTGATATCCTGGTTCGCGCCTGCGTCCGCGTTTGGGGGAATACGGAAGCGGATGCTAACTCTGCCCTGAAAAGCATAAATATCTCCACAAGCCCAGTTGTGAAGGCCGAGAATACGCCTGAGAAAGGGTGGTCTGTTTCATATGAAATTTTGGTTCCTAAAACGACAAATTTGAAACTCACCGCACACAATGGCGGAATCTCGATCAAATCCGTAACCGGAAATCTTGAGTTTGAAACTACAAATGGCGGAGTGAGTCTGAGCGAGGTCGGTGGAAATGTTAAGGGATTCACAACAAACGGGGGCATCTCGGTAAACTTATCCGGCGCCCGGTTCAATGGAAACGGGCTCAACGTGGAAACGAAAAATGGCGGCGTGAGCCTCAGACTGCCCTCAAACTACGCGGCAGACGTAGAGACCGGAACGGTAAACGGCGGCTTGAGCAGCGATTTCAAAGAGCTGCAGGCTGAAAAGAAAGGCCGCTGGTATAGAAACAAACAGATCTCAGCCCGTATTAACGGCGGCGGGCCGAAAATCCGCGTTGTAACCACAAATGGCGGAGTCCGCATCAAGTCGAATTAGTTTTCTCCTCAGCATAAGGGTGGGCTGCGATGGGTACGCGTTAACCCGCGCAGCCTTTTTTCAATTTTGAACTTCTTTGTCATAAAAGCTGGGCGAACGGTGTTTTGTAATTAGAAACACAAAAAAAATTTGGAGGATTGATAAACAAATGAAGCGTTCATATTTACTGGTAATAACTCTAATCTGTCTTCTTAGCTCGGTCGGGTTTGCTCAGAAGTCGAAGGATAAGGATAAATACAAAAAGAAGGAATTCTGCAGCAAGCAGAATAATTGGTCAAACCGCGACAAAGTCTCGGTGAGCGATTTGCGTGAATCGACGATATCAACTCGAGATGTCAAGGTCGATTCCAAAAACGGCCGGATCACCGTGATCGGTGAAAACCGTAACGACGTTTTGGTGAAAGCCTGCGTCCGCGCCTGGGCAAGGTCGGAAGCGGATGCAAGATCGGTCGTAAATAGTATCCGTGTAAACACATCGGGCGTAATCACCGCAGATGTTCCAAAGGATTCCAATGCCTCGGTATCTTACGAGATTCGCGTTCCGAATTCTTCCGATCTGGATCTTGCATCAAGCAACGGAAGGATCGGGATCCAACAGGTAAACGGAAAAGTAAGATTCAAAACAAGCAATGGCCGCGTTACTCTGGATGACGTTACCGGAGACGTTACCGGACAGACCAACAATGGACGGGTTACGGTGAAATTCTCCGGCTCGAGCTTTCGCGGAAGCGGGATGAACGTTGAAACCAATAATGGACGGGTAAGCCTTTACATGCCGACAAACTTTGCTGCCAACGTTGAAGCAGGCACCGGAAATGGAAGACTCAGCAGCGACTTTAGCGAATTAAGTATAAGCGGAAAGAAGCGAAAATATGGCGCTAACCGTGTTAGCGCAAGCCTCAACGGCGGTGGAGCAAAGGTACGCATTGTCACCGGAAACGGACGGGTGAGCATTCATCGCTCCTCAAACTAGAATTTAATTTCTCCTCCTCAAAACTTAGGCTGCGGAAGGGTAAGCGTTCCCTCACCGCAGCCATTTTTTTCTAGAGGTTTCGCTCGATGAAGGCCGCCATTTTTGTGTACAAATGGTAAGTTTGGTAGGGGTTTCTAATGCCGTGCCGCTGGGTCGGATACGACATAAAATCAAACTGTACACCCGCTTTTTGCAGCTCGTAAGCAAACTTCGTTGTGTTCTGCATATGAACATTGTTGTCCATCATTCCGTGTACCAAGAGAAGCTTTCCGTGTAGATTTTTGGCTTTGGAATTTAGATCGGTTTTCGCGTAGCCTTCAGGGTTGTTTTGAGGCGTAAGCATAAACCGCTCAGTGTATATTGAGTCGTAAAGATCGTAATCCGTGACAGGTGCAACCGATATCCCGGCCTTAAATGACTTACTATGGGTCATCGCAAATAGTGTCATATAACCGCCATAGCTCCAGCCCCAAATTCCGATCCGCGAAGGATCGACATAGGGCTGCCGCTTCAGAAACCTGACCCCGTCCTCAATATCGAGCTGCTCGGTTACGCCCAGCATTTTATAGGCCGTCCATGATTCTCTTTCACCTTTTCCGCTAGCCGAACGAGGATCACAAACCCAAATTATGTATCCTTTTTGCGCCAGCATTTGATGGTACATATACCTGCTTCCGCCC
>JABDJV010000317.1 GCA_013003295.1 Pyrinomonadaceae bacterium
GTCCAATCCCAAATGTCAGGTCATTGTCGTGAATTGCATCAATATATTTTCGCTGATTAGCGGATTTTGGGGCTACCTGCTTCTTTCCTGAAGGGTTGAAGCGCGCTTTTACAAAGTAATCTTTGAGGGAATATGCCCGATCATCGGCAATTTGCTTAAATGCGTTGCGAATCTCCGTATCCGTAAAGGTGCTGCCTTGTTCGAATAGCTCGCGGAAGTCTTCAAGGATTTGCTTGACCGTAGCGACGTCGTCCGGTTCACCATCTATAACGAGATCCTGGCCTCTTGCATTTACGCGAACCGAAAGGATCGATTCCAGGTATTTGATGTTTGCATCGTGGACTCCAAAAAGAGTTTCCAGAGCGCGAGGCGGCAATTCGATTCTTTTGATTTTGCTCAAAGTTATAGACAGAAATCCTCAAAATTTAATTGATAGTTTGAGGCTACTAAACAGCCTCGCTCAATGTCAATAAACGATCAGCGCAAATTGTCGATTTTCTTTCCCGAAGAAGGAAAAAAATCGAAAAAAAGCACGGCGAAATAGATTCTATTATGAACCAGCAGATTTTGGTCCGGGCGCTTTGCCTGAAAACGGTTTTGTGATATTCTCACTCCTTTATTAACGCACCCATATCAGGTTATTACAAAGGAGCATATCTAAAAAATGGCTAACGAAGGAACTCAGCAAATCGGCAAGGTTGTGCAGATCATTGGACCGGTTGTTGACGTAGAATTTTCGGATAATTATCTACCGCCGATCCACCAGGCGCTGCGCGTCACTTCGGAAGGATTCGATGTTAAAGAAAAGATCGATGTTGTGGCGGAAGTTCAGCAACATTTGGGCGAAGGACGGGTCCGGGCAGTATCAATGCTTCCGACGGACGGAATGGTCCGTGGAATGAAAGTTGTCGATACGGGCGGGCCGATCACGGTTCCTGTTGGCGAAGCGACGCTTGGCCGCGTAATGAACGTAATCGGCGAACCGGTTGACGAACTAGGAGAAGTTGCTGCCGAAACCCGCTATCCGATCCACGCGCATGCTCCTTCTTTTGAAGATCAGGCGACAGAGCTTGAGATGTTCGAGACGGGAATCAAAGTGATCGATCTGGTACAGCCTTTTCTCCGCGGCGGAAAAATCGGATTGTTTGGCGGAGCCGGTGTCGGCAAAACGGTTCTGATCATGGAGCTCATAAACAACGTTGCCAAGGGCCGCGACGGATTCTCGGTGTTTGCGGGAGTGGGCGAAAGAACCCGTGAAGGAAACGACTTGCTTCGCGAAATGGTCGAATCGCAGGTTATTAAGTACGGAGAAGAGTTTCAGAAGGATTTTGAGGAAAACCATGCTTTTGATTTGAGCAAGGTTGATAAAGACGCTATCAAAGAGTCAAAGGTGGCACTGATCTACGGGCAAATGACAGAACCGCCAGGAGCGAGACTTCGCGTTGCACTCTCGGGATTAACCGTAGCAGAATATTTTCGTGATCAGGGTAATGACGTACTTTTCTTCGTTGACAATATCTTTAGATTTACGCAGGCAGGTTCCGAAGTATCGGCGCTTCTCGGCCGGATGCCCTCGGCGGTTGGATATCAGCCAAACCTTGCGTCGGAAATGGGAGAGATGCAAGAGCGCATCACGTCGACGAAAACAGGTGCGATCACCTCGATTCAGGCAGTCTATGTTCCCGCGGATGACTACACCGATCCGGCTCCGGCAACGACATTTGCGCACCTCGATGCGGTAACCGCTCTTTCGCGCCAAATTGTTGAGCTTGGAATTTACCCGGCGGTTGATCCGTTGGCATCCAACTCGCGTATTCTCGATCCGCAAATCGTGGGCGATGAGCACTACAATACGGCCCAATCAGTTAAAGAAATCCTTCAGCGATACAAAGACCTGCAGGATATCATTGCGATCCTCGGCCTTGATGAATTGAGCGAGGAAGATAAATTGACGGTTGCCCGTGCACGAAAGGTCCAGAGATTCTTCTCACAGCCATTCCACGTTGCAGAGCAGTTTACCGGCCTGGAAGGTCGATACGTTAAAGTTGAAGAGACGATCAAGGGCTTCCAGGAGATCATCAACGGAAACTGCGACGATATGCCTGAGCAGGCTTTCTATATGGTCGGTACGATCGAAGAGGCGCGTGAAAAAGCGAAAAAAATGGCAGCTGCAGCATAGCGATCCGCGAAATCGGATCGTTGGCGATGGAGAGAATTTGAATTGAAGATATGATTAATTTAGAAATCGTTACACCGGAAAGAAAGGTCGTCAGCGAATCAGTGGAAACGGTGATGGTTCCAACGGCAAATGGTGAAATTGGGATATTGCCAAGTCACGCTCCTTTGATATCGACGCTTAGATCGGGGGTTTTGTCTTATACTTCCGGAGGTACAACCTCTGAAATGGTTGTTTCGGGGGGATTTGTTGAAGTAAGCGCCGATAAGGTTTCCGTTTTGGCTGATATTGCCGAGGTTACAAACGAAATCGATATCGAAAACGCCAAGACCGAACGCGAGGAAGCCGAGAAGCTACTGGGCGAATGGAACGGCTCGGAAGAAGAATTTGAGGTCGAGTTGGAGCGTTTGGAAAAAGCTCAGGCCCGGCTCCTTTTGTCCGGGAAAAATTAGAAAGATCATAATTAAACCAGGCTTGGTTTTTGTTAAGTTCGAAGAGGAAAGCTGAATGCTTTTCTCTTTTTTTGTTGATACCCTAGTTCTTGGTCATTATGATTTTTCACGAAAATGTTTCTGATGAGGATCGCAAAAAGATCGAAAAAGCGCTCGCAGATATTAAAAAATTCGGCGACGGGTTCCACAACCAAACCGCAGAATTTATCGAAGAAAACGAGATCGTTATTTATGTCGATTCAGCTGAAAGGGTCGGCGGTTCCGGAAGCGTCCAATTGAATGATCCGCGTGCCGCGAGACGCGCCGTGGCAGGCAGAAACCTGGAAGTTGGCAGTGCGGCTCGATACGTTAGACTCAACCTTGCGCGAGAAACGATCGACGCTGGCGGGCAGCAGGGAATCGAAGGCACCTTCGTTCACGAGGGCAAGCATGCGCGGGATTTCGCACTTATGCTTTCGACGTTTTCTAAGGGAATCGAGGAGAAAGTATTTAACCCAACGGCTTTTCAAAGGGAATATTCAGCTCATTTAACCGCCGCATTTTATTTGCTGCGACGCGGCGAATCATACGTAAAAGAAGGGATCAGTCTCGGGATTCTTTATGATAACGGTCAGACGATCATGGTGAACAGAAAAGGAATTCGCTCACGTCTAAAGAATAACTACGGTTTGACCAAAGCTACTCCCGGAGATCTTCTGAACACGTGTTCGAGCCCCAGAATCAGGCTTCCTCGTAAGAAGTTTCTTGGGATCTTTTAGCGGCAATGCCTGTGTTAAAATCCTGCAAATGACTCTATCCACCAAAACTCCACTCACCGAGCTTTACCAATTCGAGGTTGCGAATCTGTCAGAAGCGATGTCCCGAAAACTGGCGGCAGCTGCGGCAACGTACGCGCACAAGACTGATATAGCCGACGCAACTGTCGAAGACCTCCTGAACTATTTTCCCATGAGATATGAAGACCGTTCGAACATGATGCCGATCGAGCAGTTATATGATGGCCTCGAGTCTTCCGTGGAGCTTTACGCAAGGGTTTCCGGAGGATTTCGTGTGGGAAGAAACAGGGGGCGAAAAGCGCCGCCTTTGTTTATATTCGAAGTTACCGCGAGCGATCTCGAGCGAACCCGTAAACCAGTGGTCGTTTGGTGGTTTGTTTCTGGAAAAAAGGCTCATCATATCGTCCAATACTGGAGCAAAAAACTAAACCGAGGGACGCGATTTATTGCATATGGGCGTTGGGAATGGGACACAAGGCGCAACACTTTTGCTTTAAAGGTAACGAGACCAAATGAAGAGCTTGAAGTGTTGCCCGGAGAGGCGGACATTGATAATTTTGGTTTGCTGAAGGCCGCCTCGGCCGATTCCAAAAGCTTTGAGGAAGCTGCTGAAAAACTGAAAGTGGAAAATAAGGATTCCGGCTCAGGGCAAAACGATGCCGATATGGATTTGCCCGAATTTGCTCCTATTCATGTTGGTCGAAGGGTTCCCGTATATAGAAAATTTGGCGATTTTCAGACGAAGCGACTTCGGGAAATAACCTTTGATCTGCTGCAGACAATTGATACGAGTTCGATCCGGGAGATGCTACCAGACGAAATTGTCAGTAAGCAAGATCTTATCTCGCGGGCGAGGGCGGTCAAAGAAATTCATTTCCCGCCCGAGGAATCCAACCTAACAGATTACGCCGCCGCCCGAAGCGAGGCACATAAACGATTAATATTTGAGGAGTTCTTTCTTGTAACATTCGCTTTGCAGCTAAAACGCGGGGCGCGAAAGGAGGCGGAAAAAGGTATAACCTTCAAGATCCCGAAAAAGACGCGTAATGCAATGAGGAAAATGCTTCCATTCAAATTAACGGACGCTCAGCGGCGTGTTACCCAAGAGATATTTTCTGACATGGAGTCAGACAAGCTGATGAACCGGCTTATTCAGGGAGACGTTGGCAGTGGGAAAACCATTGTTGCCTTCCTGGCTATGTTTGCTGCACTAGAAAATGGATATCAGACCGTTTTGATGGCCCCGACGGAGATCCTGGCCGAACAGCACGCTCGTAATGCAAAAGTGCTGTTTGAGAAAACCGACTATCGAATTGAGCTACTGACCGGAAGCCTGAGGGCCGCTAAAAAGAAGAAGATCCAAGAAGAGATCGCAAACGCAAAGATCGACCTTGTGATCGGAACACACGCAGTAATCCAGGATGCGATAAATTTCAAGAATTTGGGGCTCGCAGTGATTGATGAGCAGCATCGATTTGGCGTTATGCAAAGAGCCAAGTTCAGCGGCATTGGTTTTGATCCGGACGTTTTGGTTATGACGGCGACACCAATCCCGCGCTCTTTGGCAATGACTGTTTATGGAGATCTCGACGTTTCAGTGATCGACGAGCTTCCCGCCGGAAGGACTCCGGTGAAAACCGTTGTTGTCGGGGAGGACAAACGATCCGGAGTCTACAAGGGAATCATTAGGGAAATCGAATTGGGAAGGCAGGTTTACGTGGTTTATCCATTAGTTGAAGAATCGGAGAAGATGGACCTTAAGGCTGCGAAAGAAATGTTTGAATCTCTCCAAAATGAGACGTTTGCGGAATACAAAGTCGGCCTTATTCACGGCAGGATGAAACCGGCCGAGAAAGAATCAACGATGCAGGATTTTGTGGAAGGGACTATTCAAATACTCGTTTCGACAACAGTTATCGAGGTTGGGGTGGACGTGCCCAACGCGAGTTTGATGGTCATTGAGCACGCCGAACGTTTTGGACTCTCACAGCTTCATCAGTTGCGCGGGCGGGTCGGGCGAGGAGCGGAGCAGTCATATTGCGTCTTGCTGACCGCTGATAAGAAGACCGTGATAGCAAAAGAAAGACTTGGAATAATGGAGGAGACCGCGGATGGGTTTAAGATCGCAGAAAAAGACCTTGAACTTCGAGGACAAGGGGACATTTTCGGTACACGACAATCCGGTATTCAAACATTCAAAATCGGTAATATTATTCGGGATTTTGAAATTCTCGATGCTGCGCGCATGGAGGCGGAGGAGTGTTTGTCCTCGGAAAAGATATCGAAAAAAACGAAAGCTCTGCGAAAGCTGATAGAGGAGGACCCGCGGTTTAAACTGGCCGGCATCGGATAAATCCCGGCAATGGTATTAGAATTATTACAAATATAATTTGAACAATTGGCGCTCTTTATTTTATTATTGTTTAAAGCCTTCCACAAATTTGTCGGTTGGAGTTGACTCACAGCACTGTAGTCAACGGATTAGAGGTCCTTCACCGGTGAATTGGTATCACAAGTGTTTGAAACAGTCTGTATATGGGGTGCGCAGGTTCAGACTAAGGGAAAAGGGTAGCTGAAATGGAAGACCGGAGACACGGAACTGCCAGAGCAACCGAACCTTTTAAAAAAGAAAGGTCTTATAATGAACAAGGGGTGAAACCTTACGGAAAAGGAAATTACAGAGCCCGAAACAGCAGGAATCGAAGTAGTGAAAGTCGATTTGCGAACAAAAACGAACGATTCCGGACGGGGAGCGGGAACAAATTTCGAAACGCAAAGCGTTTTAACCCAAAAGCAAAAGGAAAGAAAAAATGGAAACGACAGAACTCACCGCCAATCGTTTCCGACCTACAGGTAGCCGATGGTAAACATCGCGGCAAATATCTGATCTCATCCGAATCGCCAAAAGCGCGAGTCACCGATCGGCGGCTTCGTGAGGCACTGTTTCGAATTCTATTCAGACAAGTAAGAGCCGGAAGAGTACTGGATTTGTGCGCCGGGATAGGAACGATAGGTATTGAAGCGATCTCGCGAGGCGCATTGCTATCAACATTTGTTGAGCGCTCTGCCCGATTTGCAAAACTGATCGGAAAGAACCTTGAAAAACTTGATATAAAAACGGGTCACGGGGAAATCTTCGAGATCGAAGCGGCGCCCTTTCTAAAAAAAATGGCGAAACGCAGTCGTTTTTGGGACTTGGTTTATTACGGTCCACCATTTGATGCCGACTATGAAAGCGTACTGAAGTACTTTGAGAAAGGGGTGGCGATCAGACCAAAGGGGATCCTTGTGATCGAGCATCATGCGGAAATGTTTTTCCCGGAGCAGCTGGGCGTCCTGCATCGATGGAAGGTTGTCACCGAAGGCGAGGTCTCGTTGAGCTTCTACAGTAGAAAAAGATAATGAGGATAATCTCAGGTCTATATGGCGGGAGGGTTTTGAAAAGTCCTCTTGATTACAAGACACGTCCGACATCTGACCGACTTCGCGAAACTCTATTTAACATTCTCTCGCCAAGAATCCATGAAGATATAAGGTTTTTGGATCTATGTGCCGGAACCGGTGCAGTAGGTATTGAAGCCCTTTCACGCGGGGTCGGGTTCTCGGCCTTTCTAGACAGGTCGCGCAAAGCCTGCGGACTGATCGAGCGAAATCTGGATCTGCTCGAAGTTCCGATGGAAAAAACTGAGGTGATCTGTGATTCTGCGGAAAAATATTTGTCTCGCGAACCTGAGAAATCTTGGGAGATGATCTTTTATGATCCGCCATATGAACAGGACCATTCTTCCGTTCTTGCATCAATAGGCACTAACTTTGGGGGCGGCCTGACAGATTCCGGTATTTTGATCGTGGAGCACCATTCAAAAACTGTACTGCCCGATATGGTCGCTGAAATAAGGCGCTGGCGGCTGCTAAAACAGGGCGAAAGTCACCTAAGCTTTTTCGAAAAGACCTAGGTTGGAGCTAATTGAGACTGCACTTAGACGATTCAAAAATATAACTCTACAATTGCCTAAGTGAAAATTCTCGTATGGCTGATATTGTGTGGGATTTGGGGAACGACCTGGCTGTTTATCAAGGTTGGGCTCGACGATCTCCCGCCCCTTACGTTTGCCGCTTTGCGATTCATTTTGGCGGTAATTGTGTTGGGTGCAATAATTGCCGTTCAAAGGATCCCGTTGCCAAAATCGGGAATCCAATGGAGGCTCCTGGCGATTACGGGGGTATTACAATTTTCGATAAATTACAGCCTGGTTTTCTGGAGCGAAGTTTATATCTCGTCCGGTTTGGCGGCCGTTTTGCAGGCGACAATACCGGTATTTGGGCTGGTGCTAGCCTGGATCTACTTGCCGGAAGAAAGTATCACCTGGGTGAAGATCTTTGCTTTGGTAATTGGAATTTTGGGAGTCGGGATCGTATTTATCGAACAGCTCAGGGTCAATAGCATTATGGCATTTGCAGGAAGTGTGGGTATCGTGATCGGAGCTTATGCGGCGGCACATGCTTCGATCCTTACGAAAGCAAAAGGCGGTGGAATACACCCGGCCAGTTTGGTATTTGGGCAAATGGTTTGCGGAACCCTGCCGATCATAATCATAGCGCTAATAAAAGAAGGAAACCCACTAAACTATTCGTATTCGGGAATAACCATTATTAGCATTCTTTACTTGTCCATTTTTGGCACCATTCTGACTTTTTGGCTTTATTACTGGCTTTTGAGTAGAATCGAATCGACGAAGGCGATGACAATCGCACTTGTCACCCCGCTCATTGCGGTAATAGGCGGCTCGATATTCTTAGACGAAAAACTTCTTTTGCAGACGCTGATCGGAGGGGCGCTGATTCTCGCAAGCGTCGGATTGATCGTGTTTAGGAAAAAACTGAAGCCGAAATTAATTGTAACGGAAAATTAAGTATGAAGTTTAGATTTACAACTGCCGGCGAATCCCATGGGAAAGCCCTCGTCGCCATAATCGAAGGCCTGCCATCCGGTTTGCCGATTGATACAGATGAGATAAATCTCGAATTATGGCGGCGGCAGCAGGGGTACGGGCGCGGCGGCAGGATGAAGATAGAGCAGGACGAGATCGAGATATTGTCCGGTGTCAGGCACGCAAAAACATTGGGTTCTCCGATCTCTTTACAAATTGTAAACCGGGATTTTGTCCACTGGGAAGAAATAATGGCGATCGAGGAAATCGATGATCAACCAAAAAACCCTCGAATCGTAAAACGTCCGAGGCCCGGACATGCAGATCTTGCCGGAGGCCAGAAGTTTCAGACGAGAGACTTGCGGAATGTTCTGGAGCGTGCGTCCGCCCGGGAAACAGCCGCCAGGGTTGCCTGCGGTGCGATTGCGAAACAGCTCCTCGGTCAATTCGGTATCCGAATAAAGAGTCATGTTGTAAAACTCGGAAGTGTGCCGGATAAGCCGTTGGACAGGCCATGGCAGGAGATCGACTCTATTCCGGTTGATTCGATGCTTCGATGTGCCGACAGCGAAATTCAGGAAAAAATGAAAGGCCTCGTCGACGAAGCAAAGAAAAGCGGTGATACTCTAGGCGGAATCTTCGAAGTAGTTGCCAAGAATATTCCGATCGGGCTGGGCTCGCACGTTTCCTGGCGCGAAAAACTCGATGGAAGAATTGCCCGCGCGATAATGTCGATCCAGGCCGTGAAAGGAGTTGAGATCGGGACGGCATTCGAAAACGCGGGGCTGCGCGGATCTGAAGTACATGACGAGATCGTTTATGAGGATGACAAGTTTCAGCGGACGCAGAATCGGGCCGGCGGCCTGGAGGGCGGAATAACAAACGGAGAAGAGCTTCGTGTTCGCGGTTACAAAAAACCGATCTCGACATTGAGAAGGCCGCTTCGCTCAGTTGATATCGATTCAAAAGAAGAGGATCTGGCGGCGTTTGAGCGTTCGGATATCACTGCTGTTACAGCCGCGGGCGTTATTGGTGAAGCGATGCTTGCGATCGTTTTGGCAAATTCAATGCGCGAAAAATTTGGCGGAGATTCTCTTCGGGAAATGAAACGAAATTTTGAGGCCTACAAGGACGATCTAGAGGAATATTGAGCTTAGGGCAATACTTTGTAAGTCAAAACATAGAGGCTCTCCTGCAAAAACAGCGCAAATTCTCCGCGAGTAATGATTCTGTCGCCGCCCTTAATCCTTTCGAAATTCACCGGGACAGCGTCAATCCCAAATATCTTCGACCAATAGTCGATAACTTCGTTTTGGGTCAGCGGTGTTTTTCCCAAGAACTTCCGGTCGTTATCAGTTAACAAGATATCGTATTTCGAGAAGAGAAAACTGACGGATTCCGCATATGGCCGTTCGTAATTGATATCGGAAATTTCATCGATCGCTTCGATTTGATATGGGTTGTAGGGGAAAAATAACCCGATCTCATTCGGGTCTTTCTTCGCAAGCTTTGCACGATTTTCCAAAAGATCCAGGGTCTTTCTCAGAAAATGAGCGAATTCGCCTTTCGATAGCGGAGCACCAGGATGAAACTTCCTGTCGACGAATCCAAAAGCCAATTTATAGTTTTCCGTAAGGTTTAATATCGGCTCAAAGTAATTGGAATCCGGTAATATGTCTCGAAAGCCCTCAATTCTTTTTGGTGAGTAATAGCCGTCCGTGAAGACAATCGGTTTAAAATGATAGATAACCAAACCGCTGACCGCTATCGGTTTACCGTCACAGACGGTGCGGGTGAATTTTATGTTTTTTGCGGCAGTTGATGCAGGTTCCAACAGCCGCTC
>JABDJV010000377.1 GCA_013003295.1 Pyrinomonadaceae bacterium
TTGATGAGGTGTCGGCTGCATTTCTCGAGCGCGACGGCTCGATCACAGTTATTCCCAAGAAATCTGAACCCACTGTCTTGGACGTCAAAGTTGAAAATGGCGTGCAAACCGTTAAAATCGTTGTAGATTAATACGCCGCAGAATTCTATTCTCATAATGATCGCAAAAAAATCAAAAAAAAGGGCCCCTCGTAATAGAACGATCTCATTGACGGTTCGCGAAAAAGCTAAATATAGAAAAAACTTGGTTTTTCCGGCTTCCGGCCCTAAAGTTAAAACTTATATAAATAAAACGATATGCGGCGATGCTTTTGAAACCTTGAAAAAATTGCCATCCGGAAAATTTGATCTGCTTTTTGCAGATCCGCCCTACAATCTGACAAAGAATTTCGGCCGGAATTCCTTTAAGAGAACTTCGATAAAGGAGTATGAAAAGTGGCTTGACTCCTGGTTGGCGGGCTGCGTTCCGTTACTAAAGCCCGATGCTTCTGTATACTTATGCGGCGATTGGCGTTCGGCATCGGCAATTCAAACCATCGGATTGAAATACTTCACGCTTCGAAACCGCATTACCTGGGAACGCGAGAAAGGGCGCGGGGCAAAATCCAATTGGAAAAACTCGCTTGAAGACATTTGGTTTTTTACCGTATCGGAAGAATACTATTTTGATGCCGATGCCGTAAAAGTAAAGCGAAAAGTAGTTGCCCCATACAAGGAAAACGGAAAGCCAAAAGACTGGAATGAAAGCAAAAAAGGGAATTTCCGATTGACGGCACCCTCAAATCTATGGACTGATTTGAGCGTTCCATTTTGGTCAATGCCTGAAAACACGGATCACCCAACGCAGAAACCTGAGAAACTTCTTGCAAAAATAATACTGGCCTCGACTCAAGAAAAGGATCTGATACTCGATCCATTTTCCGGCAGTGGTACCACAGCAGTCACGGCTAAGAAGCTCGGCCGCAAATTCACTTGTATAGAGGCTGATGAAGACTATTGCCTTTTAAGCGAAAAACGATTGGAGATGGCTGCCAAAGACAAAACAATACAGGGCTTTACGGACGGGGTTTTCTGGGAAAGAAATTCGCAATACAAAAGTAAAAGGTAAATACCGGCAGCATTGGAAAGACTGCTGATAAACCCTTGCAAAAATTAGGGCCAGAATACAGAATCAAAAATCATTAAACCTTTAATTCGAGGAATCTGAATGCTATCTGACTTAGAAATTGCTCAAAAAGCCAGACCTCAACACATTTCGGAAATCGCCGAAAAAATGGGTCTCGCAGCGGAAGATATTGATATTTACGGAAGCCCCTATGTTGGCAAACTCAGACTTGAAACTCTAAAAAAGCTCGACGGCCGGCCAACCGCGAAATATATTGATGTGACCGCCGTTACACCTACTCCTTTGGGTGAAGGAAAATCTACGACCCTCGTAGGACTCGGCCAAGGCATGAAGCACATTGGAAAAAGCTCCGTTATTACACTGCGACAACCCTCCCAGGGCCCTACTTTTGGTATAAAGGGCGGTGCGGCCGGCGGAGGCTATGCCCAGGTAGTTCCGATGGAGACCTTTAACCTCCACCTTACAGGCGATATCCATGCTGTAAGCGCGGCAAACAATCTACTTGCGGCGATGATCGACAACAAACTCATGCGCGGCAATCCGCTGAATATCGATCCATACAGTATCACCTGGAAACGCGTAATGGATACCAATGATCGCGCCCTTAGGAACATCGTCGTAGGCCTCGGGGGAAAATTGGATGGCGGCGTACCCCGGGAGACCGGTTTCGATATTTCAGTAGCATCTGAAGTGATGGCAATTCTCGCTCTGACCACCTCGCTGCAAGATATGCGGAAGCGTTTTGGCAGAATTGTGATCGGCTCAACAAATGATAGAAAACCGATAACCGCCGAAGAGATCGGAGCTGCCGGAGCGATGACCGTCTTAATGAGGGACGCGATTCGACCGACGTTGATGCAGACGCTGGAGAATACACCTGCGATTGTCCATGCTGGTCCATTTGCAAACATTGCCCACGGCAACAGCAGCATTCTGGCAGATATGTACGGTGCCAAATGTGCCGATTACCTTCTTACCGAATCTGGCTTTGGCGCCGATATCGGTGCTGAAAAATTCTTTAACGTTAAGTGCCGCTATAGTGGCTTGAAACCGGATGCCTGTGTTCTGGTCGTCACCGTTCGGGCGCTAAAAACGCACAGCGGAAAATACAAGGTGATCGCCGGGAGGCCGCTTCCCAAGGAAATGCTTGAAAAAAATGTCGAGGACGTTGAGGCGGGAGCTTCCAATCTTCGTAAACAGATCGAAAATATCAAACTGCATGGCGTGACTCCGGTCGTTGCAATAAATGCTTTTGATTCCGACCATCAGGAAGAAATCGACGCGATCAAGCGTATCGCGATCGAATCGGGCGCAATGGGTGCCACGGTATCATATCATTGGCAGAAAGGCGGCGAGGGAGCAGCCGAACTCGCAGAGATGGTTGTGGCGGCCGCGGATGAACCAAGTGAATTCAATTTCTTGTACGAACTTGAGAACCCGATCACCGAAAAGATCGAAACCATCGCAACCAAGATCTATGGTGCAAAAGAGGTCAGCTATACGCCGCAGGCGAGAAAGCAAATTCGCGGCTATGAAAAAAATGGTTTCGGAGACCTCCCGATCTGTATGGCGAAAACCCATTTGAGCCTTAGCCACGATCCGAAACTAAAGGGAGCGCCGAGCGGATTCACCTTTCCCGTTAGAGAAGTTCGCGCAAGTGTTGGCGCAGGATTTATTTACCCGATCTGCGGCGATATGCGCACTATGCCGGCACTGCCGAAATTCCCGGGCGCAGAGAAGATCGATATTGATAAAGAAGGAAACATCGTCGGATTGTCGTAGGCTTCGGGAACGCAAGCATCAGGAGCACAAACATCCCCGCTTGCAATGAGTCCGAAGGGCGAAAAAAACGTGAAATACTTGAAAGAACTAAATCTTCA
>JABDJV010000440.1 GCA_013003295.1 Pyrinomonadaceae bacterium
CTCATATTCATCGGCGTTAACGAAGGGGCCGACGTCACGCAGCATTTCAAATTTGCGGAAACTTATCGTGAGTTATCGTCACTTGGCAATCTCTATCCGAGTTGGGGGGCGAACGAAAACTTTGGATACGGGAGCGTCGGAATAAGGTTTTACCCGCCGCTTTTCAGTGTGATTTTGGCATTTTTCGTGTCCTTAACGGGTAGTTGGCACGCCGCTCTCTCGATGTTGTTTCTCACATTTTCATTTATCGGCGGATTTGGGGCGTATCGATTTGCAAAGGAGTTTGTCTCATCAAGGGTCGCAGTTCTCGCCGGCTCGATCTTTATGCTGATGCCTTATCACCTCGCGCAAATTCACAATAATGGTATCTACGCTGAATTTGCCGGAGTTTCCATCCTGCCATTTTCGTTTTTATATGTAACCAGAATTTGCCGCAAAGGGCGTTATTCAGACGTCTTGGCCCTTGCTATCTCCTTTTCACTTTTGATTCTCATACACCTGCCCTCGACGGTGCTCGGCTCGATCAGTTTGCTGATATTCACGCTCTTCTCTTTACCAAAAGAAAAATTCTGGCCGACATGTTTTAAGATCGCCGGAGCGGTTGCGGCCGCACTCCTTGCAACCTCGGTCTATTGGCTCCGGATGGTAACCGAACTCGAATGGTTCAGAGGTGCAAAATTTGCTGAGCATCCGGAGATCTTTGATTTCAGCTACAATTTTCTACTCGTACCGCCGATGCTCGCCGGGCTTTCATTTTTGAACCTGGTCTTCATCGCGACCGGTTTTATGGTGATATGCGGGCTGATCGGACGCAGTTCGACGACCGTTGAAGACCCAAATAAACGGGGCTGGCGGGCGGTCATAGTCGTCCTTTGCGTTTCAGCATTTATGATGACTCCCTTGAGCTATCCGGTTTGGAAATACCTTCCGTTTATAAAGGAAACGCAGTTCCCCTGGCGCTGGATGACGATCTTTTCGATCATGGGTTCGCTTGTGATCGCATCCGGAATAACGGCGTTTGCGTCAAAGGCAAAAAACACGCCTTTGACGAAGAATGTAAATCTTCTTCTGGCCGTTATTACCGTGGCTCTGGTTGTAGGTACCTACGCAAAACTCGCTGACAAGTACAGCCGGAATATTATCCCTTCGGCGAGTTTTAACGCCTGGGTTGATGAGCGGGAGGATTCGCTGGGGCTGGATTTCTTTTGGACACCGCATACAAAAAGAGAAGCGTTTCGGGTTAAGGAGAAGGTCGTTGCCGGCGGCCGCAATGCGAAGATCATCTCCTGGACACCAAACGAACGTATATTCAAAGTAGATGCCGGAGACCCGACCGATGCAAGGGTTGCGACGCTTTATTACCCTCACTGGAAAGCGCTGATTAACGACGCCCCGGCGAAGATCAAAAGCGGCGAAGACGGAGCAATATTGGTGCCGCTAAGTGCCGAGGCTTCGACGATAAGGGTCTATTTTGACGAGCCCTGGTTTCTAAAGGCGGCCTATTATGTATCCTTTTTACTGTGGATCGGTTTTATTGCTGTTGCGATTTTCGTGTTGATTATTAAGACCAGAACTACTAGTGAATAGTAAATAGAAAATAGTAAACAGCGAATAACGAACAATGAATTGCGTATAACGAATAGCGAATACCTTACTGCTATCCCGCGCACTAAAAATTGTTCGATCAGGTTTCTATTGACTTTTGAGATTCCGATTCGATAGACTGGAGTCCTCAAACACTAGAGAAGGAGGTGATCAAAAGTATTTATGAATAATGATTATAGTGAGGTGGCTGAAGCCTAAACCTCTAACAAAACCTAATAGATTGTTAGAGCGTTAGTTTCAAGCTAATCCATACAGTCTACCGAAAAGCCGCCGGGTCTGCGATGACTTGGGCGGCTTTTTTCATTGAGCATTTAGCATTGACCATTGATCGGTTTGGCGAAATTTCTGAACTTTCGCACACAACTCGCACAAGTGAGAAGTTGAATTAACAGAAATTTTGGGGAACTATCTACCAGAATCGAAGAATATCTCCGAACCGCGGTAAAATATGGTTCGAATCTAAACTAAGGGGAAAATAATTATCGAATTTCAAAAGCACACCTCTACCGATTTGGTTAATCTATTCAATAAGCAACCGTATCAAGGGCAATCTCCGGAGCAGGCAAGAATAATATTTCTGAGCTCGGACGCGAACTATTCGCCAGAAATCTCTGAACACGAGTTCTTCAAATATATTCTTGAGTACCAGCAAGATGGCGTTGCATTCTGGCAAAAATATGGCTGTCATCAT
>JABDJV010000486.1 GCA_013003295.1 Pyrinomonadaceae bacterium
GTGATGAACAGGAAAAGATCTTAAAATTAAAGGCGAGCAGAATAAATAAGGATTGGATCACATCAAATTATTCCGATCTTCTGCGGCAAACCCTTAGCGAACTCAAACTGGAAAATTACACATTGGCCTGGGAGATCGAGGAATCAGAGGACGATTCAGCCGGACCCCTATCGGTCGAAACAGACGATCCGACAAAAACTACTGCGGAGATTCTTTCAGGAAAGGGTAAGACAAACTTTGTAGATATCGAGCCGGTCGAAAGCTCGCTTAACCGCAAATATACATTTGATACTTTTGTCGTCGGCTCCTGCAATCAGTTTGCTCATGCTGCGGCGGAAGCGGTTGCCGAGGCACCCGGGCAAACATACAACCCGATGTTTATTTATGGCGGTGTGGGTTTAGGCAAAACACATCTGATGCACTCGGCCGGTCACGCGATCAAAGAGAAGAACCGCCATTTACGGGTAGCTTATATAACATCCGAAAAATTCATGAACGAATTGATCAATTCAATTCGTTATGACAAAACACAAACCTTCCGCGAGAAATACCGTTCGATCGATGTTCTTCTAATGGACGATGTTCAATTTCTCGCTGGAAAGGAACGCACCCAGGAAGAGTTTTTCCATACATTTAATGCGCTTCATAACGATCAGAAGCAGATCGTGATCACTTCAGATTGTCCGCCGCGCGAGATCCCGACGCTTTCCGAACGTCTCCACTCCAGGTTTGAATGGGGACTGATCGCGGATATGGAGCCGCCCGATCTTGAAACCAAGGTTGCGATCTTAAAAAGAAAAGCGGATTCAGATGGGATCGACCTTCCCGACGACATTGCATTTTTTATCGCTAACAAAGTAAAGAGCAATGTCAGGGAATTGGAAGGCTCCTTGGTGAGGCTGATCGCGATCTCATCTCTGCGCGGATTGCCGATCTCAAAAATGCTTGCGCAAGATGCCTTGAAGAACATCGTTGACAGCGATGGCGCCGGAAGCGTAACGATGGAGAAGATCATCAAGATGGTCGCGAATCACTACGATCTCTCGATCGATGAGATCAAATCAAAAAACAATTCACGCCGGATCGCGGTGCCGCGGCAGGTGGCAATGTATCTCTGCAAACGCCTGACAAAGAGCAGCTACCCCGAGATCGGAAAAGAATTTGGAGGCAAACATCATACGACCGTGATGCACTCCGTAGACAAGATCGAGAACCTTATAAAAGAGGAAAGAGATTTCCACAATACGGTCAGCGAGTTTATCGATAGTCTTTGCAGTTAGTTTGGTCCGTATGGGTTGAAATTCAGCGATTTTTTATTCACAGGTAGTACTATTTTTTTGGCTCTTTAAACGGTTTAGTTCGAGCAGTTAATAAAAGTTTTCCTTTTCATCCACAAGGGGGCCAGGTTTTGATTGTGGAAAACGAAACAAGATTTCTAAAGCAACGGCTTTTCCCACAGATCGGGATTTGATACACAGGATTTTTCACATGGGCTGTGGACAAAAAAAGCGTCTGTTTCCGGCAGGTTTAGGCGCTTTTCCACTTTTCAACAGGACCTATTACTACTACTAGAAATACTCACTATTTCTATTTAGTTATTAGGAGTAAAACGCGGGGAAGAAATTAGCCACAGAGGGCACCGAGTTTTGGGAGAAAGTTTTTTTGAAAATTGCGGAGATCATACAAGCCAGGCACCCTCTGCGTTCTCTGCGAACTCTGTGGCGAAATTCATAAAAGCTCTTGGACTTATGAAGACTCTATTCTTAGCAGTTTTGATTTTTATAGCGTCATGCTCTGCCGGCGACACGAAAAAAGAGATCACTCTTTCATCGGGAAGAACGATCGTCGTCAGTTTTGAAAAACAGATCCACGAGGGCAGAGACCCGGTTTTATTTGTCGACTACGTCAACGAAGAAAAGGTGATCAAAACAAAAACGGTCGAGGATGAAACGCTTGAGATATGGAACGCGCTAAAAGAAGAAGTTGAAATTACAGGGGTGCAGGAAGCATTGGTAAAATATAGTTATTTTACCGGACGCATTAAAGACAGCGGCGAGAAGGAATACGGAAGCATATTATTCGATGCTGAAAAAACAGAATCCGGGAATTGGAAATTGAGAAAAGTGAATTAAGATATAATCAAAGTTTAAGATTCAAAGTTCAAGGATTAAGAATCAGGATTCAAAAGATTCTAAGATCAGATCAGT
>JABDJV010000012.1 GCA_013003295.1 Pyrinomonadaceae bacterium
CTACCGAAGCCGTGAACGGCTCGATAAAAACGGTTACAAAAGTTAACGGTAAAACCGACGTTACGATCCATCAAGCGGGCGAAATGCCCTCACCGATCGTTTTAAAGGTTGAACTTGAGCCCGGCGGCAATGGAGGAACCATGCCAAATGCAAAAATGGTGGATGCGAACACAGCGATCGTAACTTGGCCCGAAAGCGTATGGTTTGACGGAGACCGTGACGAGAAAGTAGTTTTGGATTTTGGTGGCAGAAAAATCACAAAAATTACCTTTGATCCATTTAGAAGATTTCCGGATTCTAACCCAAAGGATAACGTTTGGGTTAGCAAATCGAACGCCAAGTGAAAGACCAAGGGAATTTCAGGGTTCCTCAGGTCAGAACCGCGAGCGTCAGCGACCGGGTGCCCGCTAACCACTAGGGTTTTCCAGCGCAACGATCTTAGCACGATCTATCTGCACTCAGACTACGGGGAGACCCACCTGCTTACGCATGGCGATTCCGATTGGTTTCTACATGTTTAAACCGCGCGCCCGTCTTGTCACGAACCACCAATAGAAAAATCCCGTCGGATCGACGGGTTTTATTCTTGTTCATTTCAACAAATGATCAGCTATTTGCCGCTTCAGTTTTAGAGCAAACTTCGCTGAATGCCTCAGCCAAGCCCTGGGCGATTACCTGCGGAGGACGTCCCTCGAGGTCCTTTCGCTCAAACATTTTTACCAATTCGCCGTTCTTGATAAGGGCAATTGAAGGCGAAGACGGAGGATATGGCGCAAACTTTTCGCGCGCCGTGTCCGTTGCATCAATGTCCGCACCTGCAAAAACCGTGATCGATCGCTCAGGCTTCGCTTCCGAGTTTTCCAGCGCCATCGCTATTCCCGGGCGAACTCCGCCGGCTGCACAACCGCAAACTGAATTAACGACAACCATTACCGTTCCCTCGGTACTATTGATCGCGCTTTCCACTTCTTCCGGCGTCTTTGTTTCTTCAATTCCAAGTTGAGCAAGTTCCTGTCGCATCCCCTGGATCATTATTTCTGGATATGGCATATTTTTTCCTCTTACAATTTTCTAGTGTTTTTAATCTTGACTATTTAATAAAGTATCCTAAATGTGCCGATTCGAGTCAAGCTAGGGTTCTATTCTGACCGGCGTTTTTATCGGGAGTACCTCAAATAGTTCTTTCATATCGCTATTCTTTAGGGCGATACAGCCTGCGGTCCAATCGGTTGCGTTGCCGTCCCCATGAATATAGATCTCACCGCCAAGTTTTGTTTCCTGCGGCGGCATTTTCTTTTCGTTTATTGCTTCGACGATGAGATCATACTGCTCAGTATCGATCAATTCTTTTTCAAGACCGCGCTTGGCATCCTCTATTGCCGGATAGCTCAAACCTAGTGAAAGGAAAAACCTGCTCTTAGAATTCTTTGTAAAAATATAAAAATCGCCTTCCGGGGTTTTCCCATCACCCTCGATCTCCTTATCGCCCTTAGGCGCAAATCCCAGGGCAATCTTATAAGTTTTTATCAATTTCTCGCCGTCAAAAACCTCAAGCGTACGGGCTTCTTTCCTAATAAGAATTCTGGGATTTTCCATTTTCGGGAGGTCCGATTTGTTCCGTGCCATTATCAACTCCTGGTCTGACAAAATAAATGCTAAGACCGTTGCTGAAAGCATCAGAAATACAAATGCGGTTTTAATCATAAGGCGAAGTGTTTTGTTTATTTACCTCTCACTCAAAGCTTTTTTACTTCAATGTCTCGCGCCTGATCGCCATCACCCTCAATTTCGATTCGAAAAACTTCCTTTTGAAACCGATATTCGTTCAAGTGATCGGACCATTCGATGATAATTACGGCGCTTTCGTTTTCCAGGATCTCATCCAGGCCGACTGCAAATGCCGGTTCCCCCGCTTCTCCAACGCGCCAGAGGTCGATATGGTAAACATCAAATTCCGCTTCGTACAGGTTTACAAGGGTAAAACTCGGGCTGGTTACCTCGTCAGCGTCAAAATCTAGAGATTTAACTATCCCCTTTGTTAATAACGTCTTCCCAACTCCCAATGTTCCGGAAAGAAGCAAGACCTCGCCGCCTTCAAGCGCCTTGCCGATCCGCTCGCCGAACCTAAATGTGTCTTCAGGCGTTTCACAGCGAAATTCTCCGACAGGAATTTTTGCCTTCTCTATCAAAGATCGAGCCCCACCTGAGAAAACCAGGTTTCTTTGTCCCAGTAGCCGCGCTGCAGAATGATCTTTTCATCCTCGTATTGGAAAAACCCGCAACCCCTGAGTTGATATGTCTGTCCGGTTGGCTTTGCGCCAAGAAATTCTCCAGCAAACTTGCCGCCACCGAGCCACTCCCACGCAGCCCAATCATTATCACCGATCAGATTTTCAACCTTTGCGTAAGTATCCGGAAAGGCGGCAAAAAAACTCTCGAAATCCTCTCTGATCTTGACGATTCCGATAACGGGCTGTCCTGTGGCGACCTGAAAATTAATCGCGTCTTCGTCGTAGCATTCAACCAGGGCTTCAATGTCGTGCGCATTAAATGCGTCGATCCAATTCTGCAATAGCCTCTTTGAATCACTCATCAGTCTTCTCTACCTCAGCAAAGGCCTTTACCAGACAATCCCGCACGTCGCTCGCAAGCATCGTTCTTTTTCCAAATTTCTTTTCAGCAATATCGCCCGCCAAACCAGCAATATAAACCGCGGCAACCACGGTTTCAAACACACCTACATTCATTTGAACCGCCTGCGCGACAAAGCCGGTAATGATTCCGGTGAGATTATCTCCGTTTCCGGCTTTTCCGAGACCTGAGTTGCCTGTTGGGTTTATAACCACTTTTCCGTCTGGTCCGGCGATCAGAGTTCGTGCACCTTTCAAAACCAGAATAACGCTGTGTTTCTCGGCGAAATCCCTCACCGCGAGCACTCTGTTTGCTATTGCCTCTTTATCCTCAATGCCAATAAGTTTAAGAAACTCGCCCACGTGCGGCGTTAAGATAAGCGGATGATCCTCTGAACCCTTCAGATCAACCGGGGAAAGCGAGTTTAAGCCGTCAGCATCAATGATCACGGGGGTTTGACGATTTTCCACTACCTTGCTGACGAGGTTGCGGGTAGACTCTTCTTCCGAACCAAGCCCGCTCCCGATTGCAATTACATCAGCTTTTTCGCCCAATTTATTGATCAGTCCGAAGGCTCGTACATCGATCGAGCCGTTTTCCGTTTCGAGAGACGCGTTTACCATTACCTCGGGCAAAACCCTCTCCGCAACTGCGCTTGAGGCAGATTCAGGAGTGATAACCGTGACCAACCCGACGCCGCTTTGAATCGCTCCATTTCCAGCAAGAACGGCTGCTCCCGTATACTTTTTGGAGCCTACTACTAAAAGAGCATTTCCGCGTTTTGACTTATAGGAATCGCTCGAAAACTGTGTACTCTGAAGCCAGCTCTGAGCATCCTGAGATTCGGCCAGAAAAGTCTTTGAATGGGAATTATCGACTAATTCTTTTGGCGAACCGATATTCGCGATGTATAGTTCACCGTTATAGTTCGATGCAGGAGGCAGAACGTTTGCTGGTTTTGCAGCTGTAAACGTTACAGTTAGATCTGATTGGAAATTGATTCCGGTAGGCTTTGGCCGATTAGAGTTCAAACCGGATGGAATGTCCAGCGATACGAATATCGGTCCATCATTATCTTTTCTAAGTGAATGCAAACCACAAAAGTCTGAGTAGATAGAATCCAGACTTCCCGTTAGTCCGGTTCCGAACACAGCGTCTACAATTAGATCAAATTTGCTAACGTCAAATTCAGCGTTGCCAAAACGATCGTCGATCGGGACATCATCCTCAAACAGAATTTCTCCTGTTTTTGACAAACTTGCGACTGTTTGAAAGTTCGTATGGGCATCCCCTTTGGTTTCTTCAAGTTTTGCAAACAAATATAGGCTGACGATCGCCCCTGCCTGCCAGAGAACTCTTGCTAAAGCCGCTCCGTCACCACCGTTGTTACCTTTACCGCAAAGGATCAGGACCGATTTTCCATTTACCGAGCCATGGAATTTCCCGGTGATAATTCCGGACGCAGCATGCGCGGCATTCTCCATTAGTATGATCGACGGAATACCATATTTCTCCGTCGTCAGGCGATCGACCTCGCGCATCTCTTTCGCTGTAAGGACTTTCTGCATTGCTTATAAACTGCCACAAACGGGTTTAAAAATAAACCTAAAGAAGTTGAAGATTTGAGTAGACCTTTGAAAGACGCTTCAAATTTGCCTTTGTGAGCTGCTTTGCTAGCCGCGTTCTGCGATTGGCCAAAAAAAGAGCCGCATTCCTTTAGTTGAATGCGGCTTTTCGGATACATAAATAGAGAATGTGAATATACTCAAACGGAATGGGGGCGTTCAAATTTGTTGCCACTATCGTTTGACCACCTTATTTCGTTCCGTTGTATATAAGATACTTCTATTAACGTTCAAATTCCAATATTTCAGCGCTTTTTTAGGCTTTTCCCATTCAACACTAATTCGAATACTTCTGTCTCAAAGATCTTCCGGTCATTTCGCTAAAAACGAGTCTTGAGCTTGTCAAAGGTCGTTTCGAGTGATTCGGGAATCGTTCGTGTTTCTCCGATAGCGGTCATAAAATTGGCATCACCAACCCAGCGGGGCAAGAGGTGCATATGATAATGTTCCGTCACTCCGGCGCCGGCGGCTTTGCCAAGATTCATTCCAATGTTGATCCCGTGCGGAGAGTAAGCATCCTTCAGGATTCTCTGACAGTCTTTTGTCAGATCCATCAATTCATTACTACTGTCTTTTTCTGCCTGATCCAGAGCCGAAAGGTGCTTAAACGGGACGATCATCAAATGACCGCTGATATATGGATAAATGTTCAGGATGACAAAATTAAACTCGGCGCGATGAAGAATAAACTTTTCTTCATCACTCTCCGAGCTTTTTAGAATTTCACAAAAAACGCAGCTTACCGGATCCGTTTTTTTTTGATTCTCATCTGCCTTGATGTAATCGTACCGCCAAGGACTCCACAATACATCCACAGAAATCAATTCCTTTAGTTATTAATAATATCTTTCAGATCCTTTCCAGGTTTAAAATAAGCAACTCGTTTTGCCGGAATGTCGACCGGTGCGCCAGTCTTAGGGTTTCGGCCCTTTCTTGCACTTCGTTCCCGAACACGAAAGCTTCCAAATCCTCGAAGCTCAATCTTTTCACCCCTATTCAGCGTTCCTGTAATGCTTTCAAAGATGATCTCGACCAATTGCTCGACATCTTTTTTTGTCATTTCCGCTTCTCTGGCGACTATTTCGACTAAATCAGCTTTTGTCATAAATTTGTCCTCAAACTCAAATTTTCGCTACAAAACTTCGCCAAAATATGAGTTAAATTGTTTAGCTTTCTGCCTTCCCTTTAGCCTTCTCTTTTTTTTCAGTTTCGTCAGCCTCTGGCTTTTCGGCCGTTGGCCCCGCATCCTTCGTGTCAGGTTCCTTTTCCGATTTTTCTTCCGCCTTAGGCTCCTCTTTTTTCTCCTTGGTTTTTGCCGCCGTCTTTTTTTGCGTTTTCTTCTTCTCCGCCGAATCGTCCTCTGCCTCCGGCTTGTCCTGAGCGTCGTCAGACTTCGCCTCCGGGTCCGCTTCCTTTTTCAATTCGGCGTCACCAGCTATTGGCTCAACTTCTTCTTTTTTCGGATCCGGAGATTCGTCGGACTTGGCTTTTTCAACCTTTTCTGTCGACTCTACCTTCTCTTCGGCAGCAGCCTCCGCCTTTGGTGCGTCATCAGATTTAGCCTCAGCAGTTGCTTTTGCATCCTCGGTTGCCGCAGCCTCTTCTTCCTTCGCATCGACCGCCTTTTCAGCCTCTTCAGCCGCTTCTCCATCTGCAGCTTCATCCTTTCGGCCAATGTTCAGCTTTGCAAGCTCTCCAAGCGAGGCCATTCCGCCTTTTGCATCGCTGGAATACGTTTTGGTATCGAGAATTGGTTCATCTTCTTTACCAACCGCACGCGCCGAAAGGCCGATTTTTTCCTGATCGGCTTCGATACGAAGAATCTTGAAGTCTAATTCTTGCCCAACTTCAAAATTATCTTCCGGATTTTCGATCCTCTCATCAGAAAGCTCCGATATGTGGCATAAACC
>JABDJV010000082.1 GCA_013003295.1 Pyrinomonadaceae bacterium
TTGGTGAGTTGATCACGCTTCAAATAAGTTTGATAACGCCTCGCGGGTGATGTCGGTTTTAATTTCTTTATTGGCATAACTCTTTTATGTCTCTTTCTAAAAAACTTCCTGCTTAAACTCCGGATCAAATACTGTCAGAGTAATTTACCAGCGGCTCACCGGCCCTCAAGGTTACGTATGCCTTTTACCAAGACGCACGGCGACCTTCGTAACGGCCTTGCCGTTTGATCTTGCCCTTGTAATTCATCGTGTGGATCATTGCCACCTTTACCCCGAAAATTTCTTCGACGGCACGGCGAATGTCATCCTTTCCAGCTTTTCTGGCGACACGAAATGTTAATACCTGCCCGTCGTCCTCATCTGCCGACTGCTCTTTCAGCAATTCGGATTTTTCCGTCACCACCGGAGCCTTTAATACATCCCAAACGCTCATTTTCTTGTTCATACTACGCCGCCTCCTTCACCGTTTTCTTTCCGCGCGGCGCCAACAATTCATTCAGTTCTTCGATTGCTGCTTTCGAAAAAACGATCTTTTCGTGATATATCAAATCGTAAACATTGACGCCGTAACTGTTGACAACTTTCGTCTTTTGGACATTTCTTGACGACAAGATCAGATTTTCATTTTCCAGCGAATCAACAATCAGTGCCTTTGTCTGTTTTCCCTTATCGGCTAAACCGAGCGCGTTCATCAATGCTACAAACCCTTTTGTCTTTCGATCATCAAGCGTTATTTCATCGATCACGATGATATTCTCTTCTCGCAATCTCTCCGATAATGCCGACCTGATCGCTCCACGGCGCATTTTCTTCGGCAGATTGTAAGACCAATCTTTTGGCAATGGACCATGAGTGCGCCCTCCTCCCCTCCATAGGGGTGAGCGAATAGATGCCACTCGGGCCCGTCCGGTGCCCTTCTGCTTCCAGGGTTTCCTTCCGCCGCCTCTTACATTTCCGCGGGTTTTAGTCTTTGCGGTTCCTTGCCGGGCGTTTGCAAGATAGTTTCGTACTGCCGAATGAATCAAACTCTCGTTGAGCTCAGCCCCAAATACGGCATCGGAAAGATCTACTTCGCCGACTTCCTTATTTTTCGTATTGCGAACCTTTACGGTAGGCATAATTTAACTCCGTCCTGGCGGTATATTGCGCCGCCGATCTTCTATTCTTAAGATTTCTTTACTACTAACAAACCGCCATTCGGACCCGGTACCGAGCCGCGGACCATGATCAGATTGTCTTCGGCCTGCACCTTTACAACCTTTAACCCCAGGGCGGTTACGCGAGCATGTCCCATATGTCCTGACGATTTCGTGCCCTTCAAGACTCTGGATGGCGTAGCCGATTGCCCCATCGAACCCGGTCGGCGCTTATTCATCGAACCGTGGCTCATCGGGCCCCGTGAAAATCCGTGCCGTTTGATCGTTCCCGCGAAGCCGCGTCCTTTCGAGGTTCCCATAACATCGATGCTGTCACCATCCTCAAATAGGTCAGCCTTCACCTGATCTCCGATCTCGGCCTCCGGTACTTCATCCAAACGGATCTCCTTGAGAACTCGTGTCGGCGGGGTCCCACCGGCCGTTTTCTCAAAATGCCCGCGCATCGGCTTGGAAACGTTTTTCATGCGGACCGGCTTGTCTTCCACCAGTCCAAGCTGAACCGCGTTATATCCGTCGCGCCCATCCGCCGTTTTCTTCTGTGTCACAACGCAAGGTCCTGCTTTGATTACGGTCACCGGCGTTGCCGTACCGTCTTCAGCAAAAACTTGTGTCATCCCGATTTTTCTTCCGATGATTCCGTTGATCATCAATCTCCCCTTAAGTCTAAACTCTATAAGTTAAGTAATTCGCGATTCGCTGTACGCAGATCGCCTCATCAAAGTAGTTAATGTTCCTACTACATAATGCTTGCCTGCGTATTGCGTATGGCGTTTCTACGTTCCAAATGCCTTAATTTCAACGTCAATACCCGCCGGCAAATCCAATTTACCGAGCGCATCGACCGTTTCAGCCGTTGGATCAAGAATGTCCATCAAACGCTTGTGCGTCCTGATCTCAAACTGTTCACGCGATTTCTTGTCAACGTGCGGTGAACGTAAAACCGTCCACTTATTTTTTACAGTCGGAAGCGGAATTGGTCCCGCGATCCTTGCTCCGGTTCTTTTTGCCGTCGCAACGATCTCTTGCGTTGACTGATCCAAAACACGATGATCGTAGGCTTTCAGCTTAATGCGTATTTTTTCGTTTAACATATTTTTCGCGATGCGTGATTCGCTCTACGTAATTCGCTATTTATTCTTTCTGGCGAATCACGAATTGCGAATCACGTATTTCGTCTATTCAATAATGTCAGAAACAGTTCCTGCTCCGACCGTTCTTCCACCTTCTCTGATGGCGAACCTCAATCCTTTCTCCATTGCGATCGGGTTGATCAATTCGATCTCCATCTCAATGTTGTCTCCGGGCATCACCATCTCTACTCCATCCGGTAAGTTTGCCACTCCCGTGATGTCGGTTGTCCTGAAGTAGAACTGCGGCCGGTATCCCGTAAAGAACGGCGTGTGTCTTCCGCCCTCTTCCTTCGTCAGCACGTATGCTTCCGCCTTAAACTTTGTATGCGGCGTGATCGTTCCCGGCTTTGCGATCACCTGTCCTCTTTCGATCTGGTTCCGGTCCACTCCTCTTAGCAGAATTCCGACGTTGTCGCCCGCTCTTCCTTCGTCGAGCAGCTTCTTAAACATCTCTACTCCCGTGCATACCGAGCTCTGGGTTTCTCTGATTCCGATGATCTCTACCGGCTCGTTTACCTTGATGATCCCTCTTTCAACTCGTCCCGTTGCTACCGTTCCGCGTCCCTGGATCGTAAAGATGTCCTCGACCGGCATCAAAAACGGCTGATCGATATCTCTTACCGGCTCCGGTATATAGCTGTCGACCGCTTCCATCAATTCTCTTACCGTCTCTTCCCACTTCTCATCGCCTTCGAGTGCTTTTAGCGCCGACCCTTTGATCACAGGTATGTCGTCTCCCGGATACTCATATGCCGAAAGAAGCTCTCTGATCTCCAACTCGACCAGTTCCAGAAGCTCTTCATCGTCGACCATGTCTGCCTTGTTCATAAAGACAACCATTGCAGGTACTCCAACCTGTCGTCCCAGCAGGATGTGCTCCCTCGTCTGCGGCATCGGTCCATCCGTTGCTGCCACCACCAGGATCGCTCCGTCCATCTGCGCTGCTCCCGTGATCATGTTCTTGACGTAATCCGCGTGTCCCGGACAATCGACGTGGGCGTAGTGACGGTTCTCCGTCTCATACTCAACGTGTGCCGTTGCGATCGTGATCCCCCGCTCCTTTTCTTCCGGTGCGTTGTCGATCTCGTCAAACGCTTTTGTCGTCACTTTGTCGTTGCCTTTCGCCAACACCGTCGTGATCGCTGCCGTCAGCGTCGTTTTTCCATGATCCACGTGTCCTATCGTTCCGATATTCACGTGCGGCTTACTCCTGTCAAACTTCTCTTTGCTCATTACTGGTCCTCTCTATGAATATTTATAACTTCGCTAAAATTATTTTTCCCGTCTTATCTAAACTGATTAGCCCGAGACGGGATTTGAACCCGTGCCCTCATCCTTACCAAGGATGCGCTCTACCCCTGAGCTACTCGGGCGCTTAAAAATTGGAGCGAGAGACGAGACTCGAACTCGCGACATTCAGCTTGGAAGGCTGACGCTCTACCAACTGAGCTACTCTCGCACTTCTTTAATATCTGAGATCCAAAAAATTGTGATCTGAAATACCATAATGGTGCAAGGGGTAGGATTCGAACCTACGAAGGATATTACTCCGCCGGGTTTACAGCCCGGTGCCATTAACCACTCGACCACCCTTGCATTTATTACTTGTCAAAAACGCTCTAAATATTGACTTTTTTAGTCAGTTAGCAAACTTCACATATTAACGAAGAATTCTATGCGTGGCAAGTCGAAAACGACCTGTTTTCTCAATAATTTCAATTATTTTTCGATTCAAAATCGGCAATATTTCTGACAAAAAAACCGAAAACCATCAAGATGTGGATATTTATGGTTACAGGCACACAAGATGTTGTTACCGGCCGCTAAAATTTCAGATCAATTTACAATAGAAGAAAACTTTTCGTTTCAAAACTATGGCGTGTCGTCGTCTTTTTTTTGGTTAGCTTTCAGGCCCGCCCGGGGATGAAATTTCTCATAGGTTTTTCTAAGATGCTGATCGGTGATGTGAGTGTAGATCTGTGTGGTCGAAATATCGACATGTCCAAGCATAGCCTGAACCGAACGCGAATCAGCTCCGCGCTGCAGGAGATGGGTAGCGAACGAATGGCGCAAGGTGTGTGGAGAAACATCATGAAGCTCTGCGTTTTTAGCGTATTCCTTTATAAACTTGAAAATCGTTTGTCTTGAGATCGGTTGGTTTGCAGAGGTCACAAACAGATTCCTCATTTCCGTGTGCTCGCGCTTACGCCGTTTCGCCAGATGCGCCTTTAGCCATTCAACTGCAGATTTTCCAAGCGGCACTTTTCTTTCTTTATTTCCCTTTCCTTTACAGGTAAGAATGCCCGCGTCGATATCAATATCCCCGATCCTTAAATTTGCCGCTTCCGAAACGCGCAAACCGGATGCATACATCATTTCGAGGATCGCTCGATCACGGAGGCCGATTTCCTGCGTTACATCGGGTTGAGACAGGAGCCTTTCAACCTCATCTTCGTTCATAAACTTCGGCAAGTAGAAACCTTTTTTCGGACTGGCCAAATCCTCTGCCGGATGTTTCTTTATATGACCATCCATAAGCAAAAACTTATAAAAGCCCCGCACGGTGCTAATTATTCTCCCGATAGAGCTCGGCGAAAGGCCTGATATCGACAAATCTGTTATAAAACCGCGAAGATCCGCGCGGGTGAGGTGGACGACGTCTAAACCTTCCTCCTGGGAAAATTTAATCAGTTTTGCCAGATCTCGTTTGTAGCTCGAAATCGAATTCTGAGCCAGTCCGCGTTCAACCTGCAGATATGAAAGAAACTCTCTTGTCAGATCTCGTTTCATTTATTATCGGTGAAATAACTCACGCTGACGAAAGCGCGAACCAAACTCTTCTGCACAAGTAGACATATCCAACAATGGTCTGTTTTCAGCCAGCCGGGAGCTGGCTACCCATCGTGAGTAATTCCAACTGCGGAAATCCATCTCCTGGTGTGATTCGGCCAAACGCCTCGATAGTTTTCTTTTTACAGTGCATCTCTGATTCGCGCTCATGAGCTCCATCGAATCCAATAACACGGGTACCGAATCGTCGCTTAGACGGGTATTCGCATAGCCGTCAAACGCCCGGCCTTCCTGCATCAAACGAATGTTCGTCCTGACAATAAAATCATCGGGGTTGAGAACGTGAAGCGTCCCAAGCAGAAATAAACCGGACCACAGAGCACCCCATGCAAACTGGCTGCGCATACCTCGTAAAACGGTCATAAGAAACCATGTGAAAACCATCGCCAGCCAAATCATAAAGACCATCGGATAGAGCCTTTCCGCGGTTAGTCCATAGCCCATGTTGCCCGTGTAGAGCAGCATCCTCTGGGCAGCCGAGATCATTATCACAAACAGTAGCCCGATCTGAATTGCGGCAAGAATCCGGTACAGCCTCTCGTTCATCGGATTGTCTTTCCTTAACAGCCAGTGGGCCCCCAATAGGATCGGAAGAACGAGTGCGGCAACCAAAACCAATTCTCCAAATCCCCTTCGGGCATATTCCGCCAGTTTGAAATCAGGTGTGCTTTGGACGATCTCTATACCGCCGAATAAGTATGGGATCTGGATGATCACAAAACTCAAGAACAAAAGGTTTATCAGGCCAAGTACGATGGCGGTTTCGACGGCTCCGAGAGTAAAAAAGCCCGGAAGGAAGGAATTATTGAAATCCTGCCATGTCGAAGTCTTTTCCTTTTTCACTTCGGCTTCTTCTTTTTTAGCTTTTTCATCATTTCCTGCGGGATCTTCCGAAACATGCATCGTAACGCTGGGGACCTGATCCTTCATTGCCGCGCTCTTGGCATCGGCGGCAGGGCCGGAAGAGATCGGTGAAAGCTTGAACATTGACGAGCGCAAATATCCGGCGACCATCCAGGTGATAATACTGATAACGACTACATGAGTAGTAATAACTTCCAAATTGATGTTGAACGTCTTCTCAATAATCCCCTGAAAAACGGCGTCGGCGGCCATAAAAAGGGCACCAAATACGAGCAGGATCGGAGCCGCAATTGCCAGACCCTTCAAAACGGAAACCAAATGCTTTGAAAAACCCGTGCTCGGAATTGTTTTCCACTTAATGTCTTCGACCAGCAATAGAAAAGGTGCAAAAGCCAGGCTTATTCCTGACCAGCAAAGTGCGGCCATGTAGTGAAAAACTCCGGCGATGTGGATCTTCATGTTCAGCGAGGGCAATATCAGAAGACCGAGGATCGTGATGATCGCGAGAAAATCAAGAATCTGAAGCTCCAGGGAATCACGCCAAACATACATCAGCGAAAAGAAGACTAACCCGCCGTGTAAAGCCATTGTTTGAGGTGTCCAATGTTCGCGCCGACGCCTGAATGTGATCGCCACCATCGCGGCAACCAACAGACTGACCCAAAGAAAAACGTTTAGGCCCCAGGGTGTCGCGCGAAGAAGCATATCCCCGGTGATTCCGAGTAAGATCGCCGTTTGCAGAATCTCAATACCTGTCTTTGTTTTGTCGTTCATATTTCAAACCTCGCGCGCATTTCACGTAAAAAACCCGTCTTTTTCAAAGTCAATCCGTTATCTGCTCAGAATGTGCCCCGCAGACAGGCGTCTGGTCGTCTTATCAGTTTCAATATCGGGAAAAGACGCCCTCCTGAAAAAGATTTTCTCCGCGATCTTTTTTCCAAACTCTCCGCGCAGAAACCGAAAACCCATCTCGAGCAGCGATTGGTAAGTGAAGGTCTTCAAAATACGCCTCATCAAAAGCCTCGTAGTAAACTTTGCCCGAAACATCTCGCCCGAGTATCGGTTCAAGACTGCTGCCTCATCGGACCTCAATCGTTCACAGACGACCTCGGCCGCAAATTTTGAAAGCCTCATACAGGGGTCAAGTCCCCCGGCTGTTAGCGGCGAAACCGCCCCGGCAGCATCTCCGATCAAAAGACCCCGTTCATTAGCGATGTTTTTCAAAACACCTCCGACCGGAATTCTTCCCCCGCGGGTTTCTTTCATTTCTGCGTTTTCAATGTTTACAAAATTAGCTGCAACGCTACTTTTGAACACTTTATAGGCTTTTCGCGGATCAAAACCAGAGGGATAACCGCCGACACCGATGTGGGTTTCCTCACCATCGTTTGAGATCCAGGCTAAATATCCGGGCGAAAGCTTCGCATCTAAAAAGCAATGCAGCTGCGGCTCTCCTTCAAGCGGCACTCCCTGATAAACCTCTTCATAGCCGATGATCCATTCTGTGTTTTCATCAAGCTCCAGATCTTTTGCGACGCGCGATCTTGCGCCATCTGCTCCGATCAAAACCTTTGTTTTTACTCTTATCGTTTCACCCTGCTTTTCAAGATCGATAACCGACCAACGATCGGTCCGGGAGGCGGCCGGATTTTGGTAGCTATTTCCGGGTTCAGGATCTCTTTCGCCTGCCCGGTCGCTACCGCTCGCGGTACTGATATTTGATGCGGCAGTGGACGTTACATAGCGGGCTTCATTCAAGAATTCCACCCCGTTTTCAATACACTCCGCCAAATACGACTCGTACAGCAATCCCATGTTTCCAACGCGGAATTCATCATTTTCACTATTGAGTTTCAGGGTTTTGAGTTTTGGAGAATAGAGCGTGACATTACTGATCGCTTTACCCAGAGTTTTCGGAGGAAATTCAAAATCTTCAAATGTCTTTCGGACAAATATGCCGGTTGTGTGAATTCCTTTGGTCAGATCCTTTTTGCGGTCCACCAGGAGGATCCTTATCTTCTCTCGCGAAAGCAAACGCGCGCACTGCAAACCAGCCAATCCTGCTCCGATTATCACTACGTCAAAACTCTTCATATAATTCGAACGGCTCTAAAGCGTAATTTTTGCAACTATTTACCCTTCATCGCATTGATCAAAGATTCCATGTGATCAAGATATTTAGCGAGAGCCTTTCTTCCCGCCGCAGTGATCTTATATTCGGTCAGAGGTTTGCGGCTTTTAAAAGACTTTTCGCACACGAGATAGCCCGCGTTTTCAAGTTTTCGTGCGTGAACGCTTATATTTCCATCAGTCGTATGCAAAAGGTTTTTTAATTCTGTGAACGAAAGTTTCTTGTTTGCCGCGAGCGCAGAAATGATGCCAAGGCGCATCCGCTCATGGATAACCTTGTCGAGATCATTCGAAACCGCTTCGGCTGCCTTATCCGCTTTTATCAATTGCGGTTTTTGCATTTCATTATCCGCCTCGCCCTTATTTGCTAGTGCTAAATTCCCTTTTGCCATAATTTTTGTCTTCTATGTCAGTAGCCCGACTGTAAAGAAGGGCTTTCAACTCGGCGTTTTTCCAACCTAAGCCCTCCCTTACGGTTGGGCTACTGACATCGCCTTTATCCGCCGTATTTCCTTGCGATTATCAGTCCGAAAACAATATGCAGCCCGCCAAAACCCACGCCCATCAACCAGTTTCCAAACCCAGCCGGAATAAATACAGCCGCCGCTCCCAACGCAAGGAACATCCATCCCATTATCGGCACCGCCCTCACCGAATATGCGCCGCCAGTGATCACGGCTGTTCCGTAGAGAGTGAGCCATGCAGTTGGCAAATACTCGAACAGTCCATTGAAATAGAGCATTGCGGTCAAAATGATTCCCGCCAGAAGCGGAGGCGCAAAACCAACGGCGAATTTTCGAGCCGGCGTAGAGTTCAAAGGTGTCTCGACGAGCCTGGATTTCTGCCACATTGTAAGAAGTCCGATCGCAAAAGCCAGGCAGGCTTCGACCAGCCAGGTGATCAGCCAGAATCGCCATGTTTGCCCGCTCGCTACAATTGCCGCAACGATCGCTGTTACGCCCATAAGCGCCCCGCCATAGCCGGGAACGGCAGTAAACTCCGTCGAATTTTGCATCGTGCCTCGGATAAACTCGAGATTATCCATTGCCCGCCCGTGGAGGCTTGGCGGCTCTTCTTTTACCTTTTCTTCGTCTTCTTTGAATTGATGCAGAGTAGCCATATCAGGAATAAGTTTAAGCTAAAGATGTTGGATTTGTCAAGAACTTTATAATATAAAGTTACATCGTTTTTTAGAGAGCCTGCGAGCGGTCCGAAGGATAGTTGGAACCGAACCCGCGGATGCGGGCGGCAAGCGTGTAGCCCAGCCCGATAGGGCTGGGTCGGTATCCAAGAGTTTTTTGAACCTGCGAAGCAGGTGACAGATTCAACGCTCTCCGTCTCTACGAAAACCGCTGTCGCTCGCTACGCGAGCTCAATTGATTTACTCTCGGCACCCATAGTATCGGCCTTTGGCCTCACTATGGGCTAAACGCTTATACCATCGACGATGGCACTGCGTTGTTTTTTAGTCTTTATATTGCTGTACCACTTCTTCCCTCGCTTTTCTTCCCGCGTCGGCCTCAAAATCGAGAAGAAACATATAGTTCCCGACGAGTAAAAAGCCCGCTAGGACCCCCACCGCGAATTTGAATGGAAATTTGGCATCGCGCCAGACGAAATAGACCGCCAGCAGCAAAAGAATCATCGCCGGGAGAATAGTCCAGACGTTGTTTACAACGCCAAATGTGTTTGCCATCGTCAGCGTGAACCAATTGGTTTCATATAGCAGCGGCTGCCAGAACGAATTGTGTGGAAACTGGAGTTCGGTTGGAGCAAATGGATAAGTAAGAATCGGAATCGTGCAAAGAAGGAACGAGACCGTAAAAAAGAAACCGCGCCATAAGCTCGGATAATTGTCGATATCACCGTCAAAGATCGAATCAAGCAGCAGCGGAATTATAATGATCAGGTGTCTTGCACCTATCGACGCCCCGCCGTACTTTTCAGAGAAACCGCAGACTGCAGCGAATGTAAGTATGCAAGTAAAGATCTTTACAATATGCCGTTTAAATCCGCGTTCTTCGGAATCGACAAAGGCAAAAACCGAAAATATCAATACCGGAGACCATACAAACAAACCGTGAGACGGGCTAACCAGCAACTGGTAGATGCCGGAAAGAGTAGGATAAATGATTTCGTTTTGAGAAAAAACGGACAACGCCGAGCCAAATACGATACGGTTATAAAGGGCCAAAACGAAAAAGAAAGGTGCAATACCCGAAAGATAAAACAGTATCCGTCTGAACCGGTCGCGTGGTTCGGTAAACAGGAGCCCAAGACCAAACACCACAATCGGGACCAACGCCGAATACTCGCATATTAATGAGAATCCTAATAACAGCCCGGCAATAAAACATCTTTCCGGAAAAACCCTCGGTGTATCGTAAATTGCCCGGAAAGCGAGATACACCAATATCGCCACCAGCACGTGGGAATAATAAAGCAAACTGTAGGGAAAAAGCGGTGTAGCGAAAAGCAGGATACCGACCGAATAAGCATCGACCTCATGATTTAAAAGCCAAAAAGCAAAAAATATCAGAGGAAGCGAGCCGATCGCAAAACGCATTACAAACCAGCTGGTACGAACGTTTTCGCGTGTCGGTTTTCCTATGATCACGCGTGTCAAAGCATAAAACGGCGCTGACAGAATCGTAATTCCGGGAGGATTCTTTGAATAGATTTCGCCTTCGGGTGATTCGATCACGTCGGCAAAATCGCCGTCTATAAGATCTTTTGTCCAGGATATTTCAAATGAATTGTTTTCAACAAGAGAGGCTGTCGATGCCCAGCGGGTCAGATCGTTTTCAGAGCCGCCGTTTGGAAAAATAGGTAACAGGTAAATTGCCAGAAAGACATAAATCGCTAACAAAAATAGTCCATTATTGCCTTGATTCACGATTCTCCTCTAGTCTTTTCTCATTCATATTCTTTTCCGGCTCGGCGTTTTTGTCTTCGAGGGAGTAAGTGAGCCGTTTGCCTTCTAAAACGAATCGATGCCCCTTCTTTTTGTAGACATTCCGGGTAAAATGAGTCGGACAGCAAAGCTGCTGTTCATCGCCAACGATCTTCTTTGTCTCCATTTGATCAAAGATGTACCGGTCACGCCCGAAAAGCTCGATAACTAGATCGCCATTCTTCTCGTAAACCCTTTTGAGTCCGCCATCCGCTCGATCGCCCGTCCGGAAATACCACAAAAGTTCCGGCCGCTTGTTCCGCCATTCGTATATGTAAACGATCTGAGGAATCGCCGAGCCGCCGGTTTTTACCCTTAGGATCACAAATGCTTCATCCTGGCCGTCACCGGTGACGTCGCCAAATTTTGTCGCGACGTAGGCCATACCGATCTTCTCATCGGTTAGCTCGCGTTGTCCGTTTTTAAGAGAAAACTGCTTGCTGTCAGCATCCTGCCAACCTCTGGGCGATGGGTAGGAAAAGTTTCTAAAATCGAAGCTCCCGATCGGAGAATCCGTTTCAGAATCGTTGATGCCCAGGATCTCGCCTTGGAGAATGGTAGCTTTAGGTTGTGGTTTGGGAGAATCAACCCTATTCGTTGCCGGCGGAGAGGACTGCCTGATATCTTTTTTTGGGTTCACCTCGGGCGCGCTCGTCTGAACAGCGCAACCTGAAATCGCCATCAAGAATAATAATGGTAGCGATAAAACTGTGCGGTTATTTTTTGACTTTTCGTCCTCTCCAATCATAGTCGAATAGTTCAGGTTTCTCTTTTAATACAAACTTTGCGCCTTTCCAGTTAAAACGGAATTTGGTATATGCCGTTGGACAACATAGCCCTTGAAATTTGCCTTCGGGAATGCTGAATTTCCATTTATCCTGTTCAAAGTTATTATCGCCAAATATTTCGAGTATTAACTCGTTATTTTGTTCGTAAGCTCTTTTGAAGCCGCCTAGAGCTCCATCCCAAGTATCAAACATCCAGAGTAATTTCAGCTTTTCATTTTGAATCGAGTATATGTAAATCATTGCACATTGGCAGTTTCCACCTGTTTCGGGCAATATACTGATAAAAGCCTCTTCGATTTCGTCATTAGTTATATCGCCGTATTCTATATTATTGAGCGATGCTCCACTTTCTTCTCCAACCATTTCTTTTTCGCCATCTTTTAGAGTAAATTCCTCCGAATCTATCATTTGATTTTCCGTCCAAGGGAAAGTGAAATTTCTAAAATCAACTTTTCTTATTGACGAATATGGAGTTTTCGTGGGAGAAACGCTCAAAATCGAAGAGTTTTCCAAAGGTTCCGGTTTCTTTAACTCTCCTTCTTCACAGGAAATCAATACGAATATTGCTAAACCAAACAATATCGTTGCGATTATTAACCTTTGGAAGTTCATATTTCTAAACCTAATCCCGCGTTAGACTTCGGTATTTTATGCGGTGCGGCTGTTCCGCCTCGATCCCCAGGCGCCGTTTCTTGTCTTCCTCGTATTGCGAAAAATTCCCGTCGAAATATACAACCTTTGAATCACCTTCAAAGGCCAAGATATGAGTGGCGATACGATCTAAAAACCAACGGTCGTGGCTGATCACTACCGCACATCCGCCAAAGTTTTCAAGGGCTTCCTCAAGCGCCCGCATGGTGTTTACATCAAGATCATTTGTCGGTTCATCAAGAAGGATCACATTTGCACCGCTCTTGAGCATCTTCGCCAAATGAACCCGGTTTCTTTCCCCACCGGAAAGGGAACCGACTCGTTTTTGCTGGTCGCCGCCAGAAAAATTGAAGCGTGCTACATATGCTCGCGAATTAACCTCCCGGTTTCCAAGCTGTATAAGATCAAGACCATCCGAGACCTCCTCGAAGATCGTCTTGTCTTTAGCGAGCGAATCGCGCGACTGATCCACGTACGCGAGTTTTACCGTCTCGCCAACACGAAACGTGCCGCTATCCGGCTCCTCCTGATCAGTGATAAGTCGGAAAAGCGTTGTCTTCCCGGCCCCGTTCGGTCCGATCACCCCGACTATTCCCCCGGGCGGAAGCGAAAAACTCAGGTCGTCAAAAAGCAATTTGTCATCATAGGCCTTGGCGACCTTGTCGGCCTCTATAACAACATCGCCGAGACGCTCACCGGGCGGAATATAAATCTCCAGGGTCTCGGATCGTTTTTCAACATCCTGCGAAACAAGCTTTTCGTAATCGTTTATGCGCGCCTTTGATTTCGCATGCTGACCCTTTGGCGACATGCGAATCCATTCGAGCTCCCGCTGCAGGGTCTTCTGCCGTTTGTCCTCAGATTTCTGTTCACCGGCCAGACGTTTCTCTTTTTGCTCAAGCCACGAAGAATAGTTCCCTTCCCATGGAATCCCTTCGCCACGGTCAAGCTCAAGGATCCAGCCGGCAACGTTATCAAGGAAATATCTATCGTGGGTAACGGCAATGATCGTGCCTTCATATTTTTGAAGATGCTGCTCGAGCCACGAAACAGTTTCAGCGTCAAGGTGGTTCGTGGGCTCATCTAAAAGCAGAATATCCGGCTTTTGCAGAAGCAGGCGGCAGAGGGCGACCCGTCGTTTTTCACCGCCGGAAAGGTTTTCTGCTCTTGTATCGGGTGGCGGGCAGCGGAGCGCGTCCATCGCCATCTCGAGTCGTGAATCAAGATCCCAAGCGTCAGCAGCATCAAGTGCGTTCTGAACTTCGCCTTGTCTTTCAAGCAGAGCCGACATCTCATCATCCGTCATTTCTTCGGCAAATTTCGCGTTGATCTCGTCAAATTCCGCCAAAAGCTCTTTCGTTTCTGAAACCGCTTCTTCAACGATCTCTTTTACGGACTTTTCTCCGTCAAGGTGCGGCTCCTGCTCCAGGTAACCGACAGAATACCCATCTGAAAAGACCACCTCGCCGTTAATTTCTTTATCGACCCCGGCAATGATCCTCAGCAAGCTGGATTTTCCGGAACCATTTAATCCGAGAACGCCGATTTTTGCGCCGTAGAAGAAGGAGAGATAGATATCCTTAAGGACAGGCTTCTTGTCGTAAAGCTTGCTGACCTTAACCATCGAGAATATTACTTTATTCGGTTCGTGATTGCTCATTAAACAGGCGTTAGTTTTTTTAAGTTAGGAAAAGGGACGCGGGGGTAAAAGCTCCTCCCCCAAGACAGGATCCCGGGGGGGGGGCTAACATGATCTGATCTCAATAAATTTCAATAAACGGACTGCGGTTTATTCCGATGCGCCTCGCCCCATCGGATGTCCTGCGCTTTTCCAGGCTTTGGTGCCGCCTTTCAAAGCTGCTGCATTTTTATAACCTTTCTCATTCAAAACTCGTACCGCACGGGCACTTGTATGTTCGTCACGTCAGGAACAGTAGACAATGATCGTTTTGTCTTTTGGAATTTCCTTGTAGCGTTTCTCAATATCGGCCCATGGGATATTTATCGCTCCCTTGATGTGTTCATTTTCAAAAGCACTCTTCGAACGGGTATCAATAAACAGAGCGTCTCCTTTATCAAACGCGGCTTTAGCATCTTCAAGGGAAATACGCTTTATCCCGTCATCGGCCTCATGATCATGCGAATCGGCACTATCGGCCGGTCGAACTGATAAATCTTCCTTTTTTACTTCTTTTTCTTTGGCTGCCTCGGTAGTCGTTTTTTCAGTTTTCGTCAACTTCGAGGATGAAGCGGTTTGGCAGCCCAAAAGCATAACCATTCCCATTATCGTCAATGTCGATAAAATGTTTCGCATTATAAACCTCCAAAATCATGTGGGAGTAAAGTAGAAGTAGGTATTATCTTATATCTTTCGACCCATTTCCAATTGCAGTTGGATACTTTCCGTTCCAGCAAGCGACGCACGAACTATTTTTGTCTATTCCGATCGCCTCAAGCATTCCTTCCATTGAAAGATACCCGATCGAATCGGCTTCAATATACCGGCATACTTCATCTACCGACATTTGGGCCGCGATCAACTCCGCTTTGCGGGGAGTATTAACACCATAATAGCAGGGAGAAACGGTTGGCGGACAGGAAATTCGTATATGAACTTCCTTTGCACCCGCTTCTCTTACAAGCGCTACCACCTTTTTTGAAGTAGTGCCGCGTACGATCGAATCATCGATCAAAACCACCTTTTGGTCTTTGATCAGGTCTTGGATCGGATTTAGTTTCAAACGGACACCAAACGACCTGATCGACTCGCTTGGTTCGATAAATGTTCTGCCGATGTAATGATTTCTGATTATTCCCTGCCGAAAACTGATATCCGATTCGGCCGAATAACCGATCGCTGCAGCCACACCCGAATCGGGAACCGGAACGACTATATCTGCGTCGACCGGATGCTCAACCGCGAGCTGGCGACCCATCTTATGCCGTGATTCATTTATCGAACGGCCAAAAATTATCGAATCGGGTCGGGAGAAATAAACATGTTCGAATGTGCAAACAGATTTTGGCTTTTTATCGAAAGGCCGATGCGAATGCAGTCCTTTCTTGTCAATAACGAGCATTTCGCCCGCTTCGATCTCTCGTACATATTCAGCATCGATCAGATCAAAGGCACAGGATTCCGAACCGACCGCCCACGTATCTTTTGTCCTGCCCAAAACCAGCGGCCGAAATCCTCTCGGATCACGCACGGCTATAAGTGCCTCCGGCGTTAAAAACAACAGAGAGAATGCTCCCTCGGTATCCTTTAAGACCTTGGCAATGGCTTCGATCGCATCCTTTGCCTGGGTCCGGGCGATCGAATGAAGAATGGTTTCAGTGTCGGACGTTGAATTAAATATCGCGCCTTGCTCCTCGAGCTCAAGCCGCTTTTTATTGGCAAAAGGAAGATTTCCATTGTGGCAAACAGCAATCTGCCCGTGTTGACAAGTCACCGAAAAAGGCTGTGCCTCGCGCACGGATTTTTTTCCGGCGGTTGAATAACGCGTGTGTCCGATCGCACTTTCGCCAGGCAGCCTTTTTAGCGTTTTTTCGCCAAAGTTATCGGCCACCAGCCCGAGTCTTCGAATCTGGTGAAGATCTTCTCCGTCGGAAGAAACGATCCCGCAGGCCTCCTGCCCCCTATGCTGAAGGGCGAAAAGTCCGAGCTGGGTAAGTGTTGAAGCCTCGGTATGTCCAAAAACACCAAAAACACCGCATTCATCCCTAAATTTGTCATTCGAGATATCCGTCACGTGATTGATTATCAGAAACTAGTGTAAAATAATCAAAGATGAAATCGCTCTTTCTGACGGAATCTGAATTTACAGAAAACCGGCTCAAATAAATGACCTTCGATTCAAGAAATAAAACCGGCAAATTGAGAAAACTTTGCGTCTTTGCTCTATTGGTCGCATTTCACATTGCCGCTCTGGCGCAAGACAATACCCCTGTTTTTAAGGGTCAGCCGCCCGTAAAACCGGTTGATACAACAACAAAGCCGATCGAGAGACAAAAGCGTCAGGTGTTTTCGTTTGAATCCGACGGTGTTTACTTTTCAAACGACTTTGATGGGGCAAGACTAAACGAAATTGAGCAAACCGATGCCGGAAAGTACACGATCACGATC
>JABDJV010000094.1 GCA_013003295.1 Pyrinomonadaceae bacterium
ATCCCGATTCGGTTCGGCTTGAGGCTATAAATAAAACGCTGCAGCTCGATTTCCAGACAGCGGCCAAAAGATATCGTGATTTGTCCGAACATGCGGACGGCACTGAAAAGGCAATTGCTTTTTTTGATCTGGGACGGGCTCATGAACGAAATTTGAATCTTTCCGAAGCAATGGAGAGCTATCAAAATGCGCTCGCGATCAATTCGAGTTTTGCTTCCGCTAGTTTGCGTATTGGGATGTTGTACGGCCGTCAACTGGATTACAAAAAAGCTGCTTCCTATTTCTCAAGTGCGGAAGATGCTTTTAAAAGCCAAAGAAGAATCGAGGGGGAGATCGAGGTCATCAATCAACGGGCGAAATTGCTCTCTGGCAAGGGCGACGCAACCGAAGCCATTGAAGCGGTAAAAACATCAATAGATAAAGCGAGGATAAATGAAATCCCCTACCAGCAGATCAAATGCCTTTCCCTGCTTAGCCGGATCTTGCGGTCCGACAGCAGAACCACTGAAGCCAGGCCCTTTGCCGAGGAGGCCGTATCCATCGCGCGCCGATTCGATCTGAAGGCCCAAATTGCGGAAAGTTTAAAGGAACTCGGGACCGTTCAATTTTTTCTTGGAAAAGATGACGTGGCCGAGAAACTCTTTGAAGAGGCCTTAAGTACAGCGAGACAGAGCAAACAAAAACTGATTGAGAATAGAGTACTACTCCAATTAGGGGCGTTTTATGTCCAAGAGAACAAGGCCGACAAAGCGCTCAAATATGTAAATCAGGTTGCGGATTTCTTTGAAAAGGGAGGATACGAAAAGGACATGCTTGATGTACTGCGAGTCAGGGCTCAGGTATACGACAACAAGGGCGATTTTAAGACGACCCTCGCCATATACAAAGATTTAGTAAAAAGAGCGGATCGCTCGGGAAATCTGTTCATGAAAGCATGGGGTAAGAGAGGAATCGGGAGAACTGCGGCCAATCTTGACAAACTCCGACTTGCCTTGCCCGAATTGAACGAAAGTTACTCGATATTCAATTCCATCAATCAGTCCTTCTTTGCCGGCTATTGTCTATTAAGCCATGCCGATGTTGCGATGCAATTGGGAAACTATCAAAAAGCGTACTTTTCTTTGAATCTGGCGGAAGGGATCGCGCAGAAACATAAGCGACTGATACCGCGAACCAACGTCATGCGCGCAAGAATCGCAATTAGCGAACGAAAGTTTGCCGAGGCTGTAAAAATTGCAGAACAAATTATCACCGAGGACCCGACCGGGCGATTGGCTTCAACCTTTGAAGCAAAAACCATCATGTCTTTGGGTTTTACCTATTTAGGCAAAAAGCCAAAAGGAATGCGATTGATCGAGGAGACATTTGCCGGAAAGATAGCGGAAGACGATCCTCATGCAGCCGCGCGCGCTCATTTGATACGCGCGGAAATAATGCTGGAAAACGATTTTGCAGAAAAGGCAAAAGAAAGTGTGGCCAAAGCCCAAGATGTTCTAAAAAAACTATCCAAGCCAAGCCTTAAATGGCGGGCGTGGCTCTTTCACAGCCTTGCCGTAAAGAACCTGAATGATGCCGGGCTTGGAAAAGAATCCGCCGCAAAAGCGGATGCAATATTTTCTACCCTTTCGCAAAAGTGGAATTCAAAAGATTTCTCGACTTATGCCGAACGGCCGGACATAAAACATTATCGCAAATTGCTGCAAAAGTCGGTTTCCTAAGGCGTCGCAAAAAAAGGTTCAATGCATCGGCACCTCTCGGCAGCCTTGAATACGTTGATTCCTCCCGTTTCGACATACCCGAAAACGGTGGGATCGCGCACCGTGCCGTTGCGAATACAAGATCTCAACTTCGTATTCCATTTTGACGGGGTATCGCCCGGCCCAGGTTCCCGGCAAATAGCATGTAATAAGGATGCGGCGGCTGAAACAACCGGCGCCGCCGCCGATGTCCTACTAAAGTTCATAAGAGGATCGCCATTTAAATCGACGGTTCCAATACCAGAACCCGGGGCGGATACATCTACTTGTTTTTTTCCAAAATTCGAACTCGGCAATTTTTGATCGTCAGTTCCCCAACTTGCTGCGACAGAAAGGACCGTACTCTTCGGCATGCTTGCCGGATAGTGATGATTTTCGGTACCTGGATTGAGGTTTTTATTCTCGTCGCCTGCTGAGGCAATTATCAATAGCCCGGCATATGCGGCTGCTTTTACCGCTGTCTTAAACGCGTTTGTGGGATCCCCGCAACCGATACTCATATTGACAACAACAATGTTCGGGGAAATCGAACTCGCATTAATGTCCCTTATGAAGTTCAGACCCTGTATCGCAAAAGACAGGCAACCTAGTTCATCCTCAATCACTTTCACCGGTAGAATCTTAATCCTCTCTGACCCATTTCCAAACAGGCCTCCGTTCGCGGCTATAACACCTGCGACCCAATTGCCATGCCCGAAGGTAGTGGCCGGATCGCAACTCGGCGGCCCGACGGTAAAATCAACCCCGACAGTGTTTACGGGACAATTCGGTTGAATACCGCTTGGAAACCCGCCAGCCGGAGCCTTCCAGACATTGTCCTTTAATGCGTCATTGTTATAGTTTAACCCGCTATCCAGCACTGCCACAACAACATTTCTCCGTAGATTCACTTTATTGTGATTGAGCACTCGCATTGTATCGATGTGCTCTTTCCACCAATCTGGCGGCAGATTAGTCGTCAGTGGGACAGGCTTCATTTTGGGCGGTCTAATCACAAAATCCGGTTCAACGTCGGTTTCGATGTCGGCGCTAAATTCCAAGAGCATGCTTCCATAGAATCCTTCGGGAGTTATTTTGGGATTGTTTTGTGTCACCATGTAGATTGACTTTCCAGAACGGCCCGGGGAAGAGATCGTTTCGGTATCAACGAAAACAGGGATCTTCTTGTTATTAACAACGACGTCGTTCCTCAGTTTTTTTGGCATGTCTTCCACTTTTTTTGTCGTCGTAACCAACAACCTGTTCTTGCAAACCTCAACTGCCTTTCCCCCGCCGAGCCCTGAAAACATATAGGATACCGCTTTATTGACGCCCTCAACATTCTGAGACCCTTTGGTGTTCGAATCTTTCCGACTCTGTTTCCCACCGTCCGGACAAGCGACAATCATCAACAAAATTAAACAACAGAATGTGGCCGGCCTCGAAATTTTTCCTATTGATCGCATAAATCAACTCCTTACTGGTTCAAATCAGATCTGAACCAATGTCCAAAAAAACGGGCGTACATTTCAGCCTGCAGCAAAAAACCCAACGGTTATTAAGGTCTCATATCAAAATACATATAGTACATATCATCCCCGGAAGCCTCGTTAATAACCTGCTCGCTGCCATCGACAGTTTTGACTGTTTGCCATTTGACAATCGATTGATTTGGGTTTGCACCGACATATCTCTTCGTGCGATGTACCTTTCCGATCAGAACTCCGGGGGTATTCAATGGCGTCTTTGTTTTGATCGAGCCGCCACCGTCACCGTCAATAATTACGTCGGCCGGGACAGGGGGAGGTGGAACAACACCGTTTACGCCAAGCCATAGCTTTACTCGTACTTTTTCCGCTGGAGTGAACTCAAATACCTCGAAGAGTATACTTCCGTGCCTGGGACTGTCTCTATTCGCTACTTCTGTCATTACCGCGACACTTTTAATGTGACTGAAGGCTAACTCATCTCGCTCAATTTTATTGTTGAAATATCCCCCAGAAGCGATATTGGAGGGCTCAAGGTCATACCTTTGCGGCTCGACGGCAGAAAATGGGATTTCAAGATAGAACGATCCCCGCCCCGATCCAATTGGTGGCTCGTGGTTATCGACAGTAGGCATTATCAACCCACAAGTTTTACAAATTTCGGGAGTTTTGGCCCCGTTTTCAGCAGTTGCCTTTTGGTCTTCTTTAATCGGTTTTTCCACACTTGATGGTGGACAAGACGTCATCAAGAGCGACACCATAATAATCGTAATTGCTATGAAGCTTTGCATATCTTTACCTCCGTTGGCTTTTATTTCGAGCCGAGAATTGATTACTGTTTGCGAATCGTGTCAATCAGAGCCGAATGCAAACGGAATCAATCCGGACACGTCATTAATGGGAACCGAAGGAGGTACGGACTTTTCCGCCAGACCTTCAGCAAAAAAAGACGTCGAACTCTACGTCATATCTATCGCCCAAAAAAAAACAGCGACAGTCTAACCTCTCGGTTGTGACATCGCTGGTGTTGTCTTGACAGTTGGTTGTACGGGGGAAGCATCCGTCGTTTCCTTATTTTGATTACAATAGCCGTCTGCTGCTTCCCTGGCTCAACAAATTCCCTGGCTCAATAAATAAAATCTCCTATTAATATGTGTAATTCGACCGAAGTATGTGCCTTTTCCAACTATTAGTCAAGGATTTTAAGATTTTACTTAATCGTCATGAGTTTGCTGCCGCGATCGTGCCCGACTAAGCCAACTTAAAGCCGGTTGGGCCCGGCATGTCCGATGCTCGACACGATTCTGTTTAGATAATCCCAGCGAATTAAAAGCGGCAGTGGGTTGAATACCGTAACCCACCGCCTTCATGCCTGCGAAGCTTAAAGAGGAGCTACCCTCTTGTGGGCCTCGGGATAATTGAATCATTCAAACTTGCGTTTCGCGTCAACCAACACTACCGAAACGGTTTGCGGGTTTTGTCTGATTACTTTTGAAAGGCCTTTTATACCTTTAGACTTCGGAGCTGTAAGCCCAACCCGTTTTGAAACTATCTGCTTCAAGACGTGTCTATTTCCGTAGCGATTGAATACGAGACTTGTTTTTCCTTTTTTCGATTCATTCCCGTTTTTCATCATTATCGCCCGTTGGAGCTCACGACCGTCCGTATTTTTGATTGACAGGATTGTCGCCAGGTAGTTGGCGCTCCTTAATTCGACGATGTAATCGCCCGGTTCGTATTTCTTTTCACCAACCTGGAAACTAAACGGAATTTCGGTCTCATACTTTCCGAATGTTTGAGCATTTGCTGAAACCGCTACCAAAATAATCGCTAAAACTGACAATGAACAATATTGTAAGATTGTCTTTTTCATAATGACCTCCACTTTTTTCTATTTGTTATCGAAGACAATTGCGCCTTCACCTATTAACGCAACGGGCGATTCAGAATTGGCTCTTTTTGATTCTGGAGACGATTCATAAACGGCTAATCTGAATCTAAATACGCTAGAAAGTTAGCCAGCCCGCCTTCGCGTTTAAGGACTTACATATTTAGGTTTGGTTTCGACGTTGAGAAAACCTTCCAAAAAAAATAGGTATTTTTGTTTTTTCGTATATACTTCGGGGCAGGAAGAAAATTGAGTGTTTCCCATGTCACAGGACCCTAACGATTGCGGTAGAATTACCAAACTTTTAAAAGCGGTAAGCGAAGGCAGTCCCGCCGCTATGGATAAGCTCGTACCACTCGTTTACGACGAACTTCGTCGGCAAGCACATCTCTACCTCAAAAAAGAACGTAAAAATCACACATTACAAACTACTGCGCTCGTTCACGAGGCTTACCTGCGGTTGGTCGATCAGCGAAATGTCAGCTGGCAAAACCGTGCTCATTTTTTTGGTGTATCGGCAACGATGATGAGGCGAATCCTGGTCAACTACGCAAAAAAGCGCAATCGGATCAAAAGAGGCGGCCCAAATGAGAATCTGCCGCTCGATGAAGCGATGTGCGTTGCTTCCAAGGATCGCGAGATTGATTTGCTTGCCCTTGATAAGTCACTTGATGACCTCTCGGAATTGGATAAACAACAAGCCCGGATCGTCGAACTGCGTTATTTCAGCGGACTAACGATAAAGGAAACGGCCGAGGTGCTAAGGATCTCTGCGGCAACGGTAAAACGCGACTGGAAGATGGCCAAAACCTGGCTTCGTGCGGAGCTAAAGGATTTGGCGGCGGGGTAAAAGAAGGAGTGAGACATTTTTAGGACATCGAACGAATGTTTCGGTCGCGCGCGACCAGCGAAATTAGACGCGTCTTGCAAGACACGGGACATTGATCAGGTGTTCATGCCGCGTCAGCGAGAATTGACTGATGGCAAGTGGGAAAATGAGCTCTTTTTCGTAAAATGCGTGCGTTAATAAATAAGGACATCTGTGTAGAAGGGGCGGCGAACCAGGTGACATGAGTGATTTATTGCCCGAAGAAAAAAATTGTTCACTAGTCATGAAAGCTGAAGACTTCCAACAAATAAAGCGTATCTTCCAGTCGGCTGTTGAACTCACGCCCGAAAATCGCTCCGCTTTTCTCAACAAAGAATGCGGTGAAAACGGCGATCTGCGCCGTGAAGTAGAGCGATTGCTCGATGCCAAAGACAGCGAGTTTATGGAGGAGCCGGCAATGGCCTATGTTGCCGAGGAAATCGTTGAGGAAGAAGTTGAAAACGAGTCGACCAAGATTTTCGGTAACTTTGAAAACAGAGATCAATTCGGTAATTACAAGATCATCTCAAAGATCGGGAAAGGCGGAATGGGTGAAGTCTATCTGGCCAAAGATAAATCTCTTGATAGAAAAGTCGCGATCAAGTTTTTGAGCAATGAGTTTAGTCA
>JABDJV010000416.1 GCA_013003295.1 Pyrinomonadaceae bacterium
GAAAGAGCTAATCGGAAAACGGCCGTCGAAAGAGCTGTTTGAGCGGGCCGCGCAAATGGAAATGGAACGCGCCAAGCCGCTTGAGCATAACAAATACAAGGTCGAACTTGGGAAGCGGGCGATCGTAAGGGCTTTGAAAATGGCGGCGGGATAAAAGAGATTTCCCGCGAATGAACTCTGATCTAAACGAATAGCGAAAAAAGCATTTTTATTAATCCAAAATGCATCCGCGAAAATTGGCGTTAATTCGCGGGCAATAATTCTTGAAGGAATAAACTATGAGATACATCGGAAAAGAAATGAGTCGTGTTGACGGCGTGGCTAAGGTTACCGGAAAAGCGAAATATGTCGCTGAGTTTCCAGTCAAAAATCCTGCTTACGGATTTATCGTCACCAGCGAAATCGCGAAGGGAACGATCACCTCGATGAATACCCGGTCGGCAGAAAACTCTGCGGGAGTTCTAAAAGTGTATACACACAGCAACACCCTAAAAACAGCGGCGAAGGGCAATGCCTTTGCTGCTTTGCAGTCGCCAAATATTCTCTTTAGTAACCAACCGATCGCTCTTGTTGTCGCAGACACTTACGAGCAGGCGAGATACGCCGCGAGTTTGATCGAGGTTAAATACAGCGAGGAAAAACCTCAGACGGATACGATCGAAACTAACAAGCAAGTGGAACAAAAGGTTGACCGGAGAAATCCGCCGACGCGCGGAAATCCGCAGACAGGTCTGGCAAATTCCGATGTCCGGATCGAGGCTGAATATACGATTCCGATCGAGCACCACAATCCGATGGAAATGCACGGAGCGATCGCTTTTTGGGAAGGCGATAAGCTGATGGTTTTTGATAAATCGCAGGGGGTTTACGGCGTGCGAGGACACCTTGCGCAGAGCTTTGGAATTCCTACCGAAAAGGTAAGCGTTGTTTCCCTATTCGTTGGCGGTGCTTTTGGCTCATCTTTGAAACCAAATTATTATCCGTTTATCACGGCGATGGCTGCAAAAGATCTGAAGCGCCCCGTAAAACTAAACTATACAAGGCGGCAAATGTTCACCGGACACGGTTATCGTCCCTTTACTCATCAAAAAATAAAAATGGGAGCTGGTAAAGACGGAAAGCTCCAAGCGGTTACCCACGAATCGATCAGCAATACTGCCACTTACGAAAACTTCTCCGAAAATTCTACCGGATTTGGGCGGACACTTTATAAGGTTCCGAACTATGATACGAAATATAATCTTGTCAAAACCGATCTGCCGACACCCGTCTGGATGAGAGCACCCGGGGCGGTTTCGGGTGCATTTGCAATCGAATCAGCGATCGATGAATTGGCCTACAAATTGAAGATCGATCCGCTTGAGATGCGCCGGATAAACTATGCCGAAAAAGATCCCGAAAGCGGCAAACCCTATTCGAGTAAGGAATTGATGAAGTGTTTTGATGTAGGCGCAGAGAAATTCGGCTGGAGTAAACGAAAACTCGAGCCGCGTTCGATGAAAGATGGTAATTGGCTCGTCGGAATGGGTTGCGGAATAGGAACCTGGGGAGCATGGCAGGCCCCTGCGGGTGCGAAAGTCACGCTTCGCGCCGATGGAACCGTTCACATCGGCAGTGCGACGGCCGATATTGGCCCGGGAACATACACGACGATGACAATAATCGCGTCCGAATTTCTGGGTGTTACGCCCGACAAAGTAAAATTCGAGCTCGGCAAAACTGATTTTCCAAGAGCACCGTCACAAGGCGGTTCCGTAACGACCGCTTCGGTCGGTTCGGCGATTTATGGCGCGGCGATGAATATCAAGAAGAAGCTGCTAGCCGCAGCAAAACATTTTCACACCGAGATGTTTAAGACAGCGACCGTCGAAGATGTAGAGTTGGTAAATGGGTACCTGCGTATGAAAAATGATAAATCGGAGTCCGTCCCGGTTACTCAACTTTTCGAAATATACGATCAGAAGGAACTCGTCGAAATCTATCAAGCGATGCCTTCAAAAGAACGAGCAAATTATACGACAATGGGTCACGGAATTCAGTTTGCGGAGGTAAAGGTAGATGAAGATCTGGGTATTGTAAAAGTTACAAAAGTGATCGAAGCGACTGCGTGCGGACGAGTTGTAAATCCGCTTACCGCACACTCACAGGAAATGGGCGGGATGATCTGGGGAATCGGAATGGCGCTTCACGAAGACACACAGATCGACCATCGCTATGGGCGAATGATGACGACAAATTTTGCCGATTATCATATTCCGTCAAATGCCGATGTTAACTATATAAATACCGAATTCGTCGAAGAAGAGGACAAGATTGTGAACCCGCTGGGTGTAAAAGGAATGGGCGAATTATGCCTCGTCGGTGCTCCGGCTGCAATAGCCAATGCGATATTTAATGCCACCGGGAAGCGCATCAGGGATCTGCCGATTACGCCGGATAAGTTAATTTAGTAATTGGTGATAGGTAATAGGTAATTGGCTCTTTTCAAATCAACCGATTACCGATTACCTATTACCTACTACTAATCACCACCACCAATGAAAGAAATCCAGGAAATCCTAAAACACGTCGATACTCTTGCGCCTGAAAAAGATGCCGTGCTGGCAACGGTCGTCGATGTAAGGGGTTCAAGCTATCGGCTTCCGGGCGCAAAAATGCTCATCCTCGAAAACGGCGATTCATACGGAACGGTTTCGGGCGGATGTCTTGAGGCTGATGTGATGCAGCATGCGGGGCAGGTCCTGGAATCGGGTGAGCCTCAGATCTTTACTTATGACACGACGACTAATGATGATTCGGTATTCAGTTATAACATGGGCTGCCGCGGTGTGATACGAATTCTGCTGGAAGCGATTCGAAGCAATCCATATGTCGATTTTATGCGCGCCTGTTTTGAAAGGGAAAAAGGCGTGGCGGCTACTTCATTAGATCCAGGCAACGAACAGGCGATCGGTGACAGGATCTTCTTCGTAGGAGACGGCATCGGCCAAAATGAATTTGCAGATGAAGAAATTCGCAGCAAAGTCGTCGAAATTCTGAGATCGGGCCGTTCTTCGATCGAGCGATACGACTTTGGGGAAGTGTTTTTTGAATACATCGCGCCGCCGGTAAGCATCAAGATTTTCGGCGCAGGTGCTGACGCGGTTCCGCTGGCAAAACTGGCAAATGAACTCGGCTGGCACACGACCATAATCGACCATCGCACAGCGCTCGCGAATCATGAACGCTTTGATGAGCCTGACGAGATCATAATTTCACGGCCGGAAGATGTTTCGGTAAAGGTCAGATTTGAAAAAGAATCGTTTGCGGTCGTAATGACGCACAATTACGATCACGATAGAAAGATCGTCGGCCAGTTACTCAAAAGCGATTTCCCATACGTAGGCTTGCTCGGACCAAAAGTCCGCACAGAAAACCTCATTCGCGAGCTTCGTGAGGAGGGATTGGAAATAACTAAGGATGATCTGGAAAAACTCTATGCACCGGTCGGTCTTGATACGGGGGCACATCTTCCCGAAACGATCGCGCTTTCGATAATTGCGGAAATTCAGACGGTTTTGGCCGGGCGAAAGGGCGGGTTTTTGAAGGACCGGAGCGGATCGATCTACGACCGTTAGTTACGCACTACTGTACGGGGAGCGATAGCGACCTGAACGTGTCCTTAAAAATAGGCCTGAACGCCAGAGAGCGAGACATCCAAAAAGTGGATCCCGTTAATTGGGTCCATACGGGTCGTTAACGCTTCCCGTACGGTATTTCACGTGGGATTTCACCGGCACAATTGCTCCAATGTATGTGACCTAGATTTATAAATGACCAGACCATCCGAAATAGGCATCATTATTCTCGCAGCGGGAGCTTCAACACGCTTTGGGTCGCCAAAGCAACTGGTTCGATTTAAAGGCAAGACCCTTATCGAGAGAATAGTCGACACATCACGTTCGACTGGTCTTGAAACGCTTGTTGTTCTAGGCGCCAACGCAGCCGAGATCAGCGGGTCGATAGGAGATCTTCAAGTTGAAACCTTGCTCAACGAAGATTGGGAACTTGGCATGAGCACTTCAATTAAAAAGGGTTTGGAACACCTGCTAGTTCTGAACCCAGGTCTTAAAGCGGTGATTCTTTTGCTGTGCGACCAGCCCTTTGTGACAAAAAATACGATCTCGCATCTTGTAGAAACTCGTCGGGTAACCGGGAAACTGATTGTTGCGAGCAAATATTCCGACACTTTTGGGACTCCGGCGCTTTTTGGGCGCGAAGTTTTTGAAGAGCTTCTTGCGCTGACCGGAGATCGCGGCGCAAAAAACTTAATAAATGATAATAAAAAC
>JABDJV010000142.1 GCA_013003295.1 Pyrinomonadaceae bacterium
GAGCGCGAGCGCGTGTTCCTCACGCGAATTTCTTTATATAAGAATTAAAGTCGGCCATAGTTTTACATCAGCCGGAGCGCGAGCATCCTTGCTCGCACGCGTGTTCGACACGCGGATTTTTTTTGAATAACTTTAAAGTCGACGAACTAATTTACATCGCGAGCGATGTTGCGGACAGGGATGTCCGCGCTCCCAGTAGAGCATCCTTGCTCGCACGCGTGTTCGTCACGCGGATTTTTTTTGAATAACTTTATAGTCGACCAACTGTTTTACATCGCAGGCGATGTTGCGGACAGGGATGTCCGCGCTCCCGGTCATACCAAACCTTTCGCCTCGAGCCGTTTCGTCATCTCCGTTCCAACCACCTCAAGGGCATTCATCGGACGGATCATAACTTCAAAATCAACGGCCTTTCCTTCGTCATTAAACTCGATGATATCAACGCCGCGCATGGTCAGGACACCGATCCGGGCTTCAAACTCGAGCACACAGTTCTTGCCGTCGATAACTTCCCGTATATATCGAAATTCCTCAAAAACGCTGGCAACCGTTGTGAGTGTAGCTAAGGTTATTTCTTTTCCTTCTTTCGGTTTCCATACGAAGGGAGAATGAAATTTCACATCATCGGCAAGTAGGGCCTCTAAATGTTCGGGATTACGTGTTTCTACGAATTTATGCAATGCCGAAAGTTGATTTTCCATAATGGATAGAGTTTTACGTAAACTAAGGCGGTAAGCAAAAGGCAAAATCATAAAACCCCGGCGATATTGACAACCGCCAGGGGTTTCGATTTTGCATGCAATGTTTTATTGACCTGCAGCTTCGCTTTGCTGCTCACCCACGCTTGCAAGCCATTCCTGCATCTTCTTAAGTTTTTCAGTTCCATTCGGTTGATCGTATATAACTTTCTCGAGATGCTTATACATTTCCGGGCTCTCAAACGTTTCTCTCATTTCAGCTAAATATGGTTCAATCTTTGCGAAAACCATCATGTGCTCACCGGTAACGTCGGAAAACATTTCAGCGTCGATCGCCCCGTGGTTTACGAATGACGCAGCCATATCCCAGTACGAGGTTACCATCCGCAGATAGCCGCCCACCTCAGGATCCATCATCGTATTTCCGATCTCTTCCGCGCTAGTTGGGTTAAATGTGAAAAACCAATCTCTCGCCTTACGCATAACTGTCTCGCGTCTCAGGTCATACAATTTCAAAATCAAATCTGCCGATTCTACTTTACTCATTCTTTTTATACTCCTTTTAATTTGTCGCCCAGGCTCTTTTCGCCCAAACTTAAGATATTAGTAAAATTCTACTTTTTCGAGTTCTGAGAGTTTATTCTCCAATCTCATTAGAGTCAATGAATTTGATATGGGTAGAAACCAATCTCCGAAAAGCGTGCTATCGCTTCTTCGATTACAATTTTTAGTTGCCGGAGAGGAAGTAACCTAATTTTGTTATCGGATCGTGCAAAACCGCACTTTTGCGATAAACTCCCAACGTGAGATTCAGAATGCCAGAAATTCCGCCGCCGAAGCTCATCAAAGCCCTCGGTGATTATGATCTTTTGCCGGCGATCATTTTTGTTCCGTCAAGGCGCAGGTGCGATGAATCTGCTACCGAGGTTGCGTTTGACCGGTCCTTTTCGCCAAATACGGAAAAGCAAAGCGCCCGCCAAGAGATCTACGATGAGTTCGTTATCGAAAACCCTGAGATAAAACGGCACAAACATCGCAAGATCCTGCTCCGGGCCGGCGTCGCATCGCATCACGCCGGACATATTCCTGCCTGGAAATTCCTGATCGAAAAAATGATGTCAAAGGGACTCGTAAATGCGCTTTTTGCGACCTCGACGGTTGCTGCCGGGGTTGATTTTCCCGCAAGAACGGTTGTCATCTCAAATGCGGATACAAGGGGAAACGACGGGTTCAGGCCGCTCGAGGCAAGTGAGCTGCAGCAGATGACGGGCCGCGCCGGAAGAAGAGGCAAAGACAATGTCGGGTTCGTCGTTCTGGCTCCAAGCAATTTTCAGAATCCGCCGCGCATCGCAAAGCTATTGAAGGCGCCGCCCGATCCACTTGAAAGTAAGTTTCGGGCGACGTATTCGAGTCTTTTGAATTTACTTGACGCATTCGGCAGCTTTGATCAGGTGCGGGAAATTGCGGAAAGAAGTTTTGCCTTTCGCCACACCGCAAGACAAATAACAAAGATCGAGAAGAAAAACGAAAGGGTTTCTGAAAAGCTTAAGAGAAGAATCGAAGAGAGCGGTTTAGGGATCACGATCGATGACATCATCGCCTTTGAGCGTTTGGTCAGTGCGCGAAACCGTTTAGATGAAAAACTCCCTTTGACCAGGGCTGACCTAAGGCTTCGTTGGCTGAAGGAAAACGTGAAGGAGGGCAGGATAGTTTCAAAAGGAAGAAGCGGAAAGCAGTTCCTTTTGGTGCTCAATGTATTCGGAAACAACGTTTCAACAATGCGCGAAGACGGGCGGGGCGCAAACATAGCCTTGTCTCACATCAAGCGGGTCTATGCAAAAAGATACAAGATCAATGAGAGATCGATCGAAGATGCTTTTTATGACATTTACGAAGGTCGAAACCCTATCGTCAAAGAACCAAAATTATCAAACAGGCGTGACGACACAGAGGCTCCGGCAGCCCTGATCTCCGAATTGATCGATAAGCTTATCCCGGAGGAATTATCCGAAGCGGAGCTCGAAAAGGCCCAGCAGCTCTTTTGGGAAAATCTTGAGGATGCCGGGGCTATTCAGCGAAACCTCGTTGATATTGAAAGCCTCAAAAGCGAGATCTGGATACCATTTGAAAACCGCGCTCGGGTTTTAGACTATTTTGGTTATCTGGATTTCGGCAGGCAGAAAATATCTGAAGAAGGACAATGGCTTGCTGATCTTAGGATCGATCGTCCGCTGCATGTCGGTGAAGCCCTAAAGGAAGGTATTTTTGATCAACTTGAAGCAAAGGAAACTGCGGGCCTGATGGCCGCGCTTGCCGCAGATTTTGAGAGAGATTATGGCGAGCTTCACCTTTCAAACAAACTTTTTGGCGCCCTCGATAAGGTCGAAAAGATCGTTGCAGAAGTTTCGAATGCGGAATGGGATTTTGGAGTTGAGCCCACCGAAGAAATAAACTACTCAGCGGCTGCGGCAGCAGAAAGATGGGCTAGCGGCGCGAATTGGTCGGACCTGGTTCGCGAAACACGTGCGGAGGAGGGCGACCTCGTCCGGCTTTTGTCGCGCACCGGTGAAGCGCTTATGCAGATTGCGCATTTAAAGGGGAAAAATTCGGCGGCTGCGAAGCTTGCAAGGGAAACATCCGAGATAATTCTGCGCGAGCCGATAAGGTAGCTCCTAAAACTCTAAAACCATTTCCATTTGCGAGATCGTCCTCTTAAAACCAAGCGACCGGGCGAAGGCTTTCAGATTCTCCAAACGACTGTCTATATTGCTAAACTTCAGCTTTTTATCCTCAACCGTTCGTTTTCGCATTTCCGACAAGAGTTTTGACGCAATGCCCTTCCGGCGAAAGTTTTTATCTACAGCAAGTTGAGCGACAACTCCTCCGGTTGGAAAAAAAACCCCATAACCGATGCACTTCCCGTCAGTAGTTGCCCCAATAACGCTTGAATCGATTAATTTCCGCTCCAGCGACCTGCAAGAAAACTGCCAGGAAGTATCACGATCCCAGAGCGCCTTGAGTTGATCCCATTTGGGCTCTATGATCTCCGCAATTTGTACCTCTGATTGTAAAGGCTCAACAATGTCCGCCTCCTGCTCAAAGAATTCAAGTTCCCGCGTTTGCCGAAAACCGAGATTTCGATAGAGGGGGATCGCTTTTTCATTGTTACTTAAGACCTCAAGCAGCATCTGTTGAACTCCCATTTTTTCAAGCTTTGGCAGCAGGAACTCAAACATCTTGGTTCCGATTCCTTCTTTCCGATAGTCGGGTACAACGCCCGTTCCCGCATCGTAAGCAGTAAACTTTCCATTCCAGGTATCAAAACCATTGAGCGTGTATCCGATAAGTCTGCCATCCAAAAAGGCGCCGACCGACAAATCCAGATCAACGGCCGTTTGGGCTAAATGGTTTTCAAAATTTCCCGGTGTCAGCATCATCGGCACAAGATAATCTGAAAACGCTTCTTTATTTGCCAGAAAAATCGTCATCCAATCGAGTCCGGCGAGAAATTTGTATTGGATATTCAAAGTTTTGTTTCCTTTAGTCATTTGTTAAAATATAACGAGTTTACGAATCTTGGGATTAGATAGTTTAAGAAATGAAAGTTTTGTTGGCAGACGAATTTGGATTTTGCTTCGGCGTCGAGCGCGCTGTGGACATGGTAGAGGATTCGCTCGAAAAAAACGAGACGGTTCGAAGCCTCGGTCCGCTGATCCACAATAATGAGGAGATGAACCGCCTTGGCGAGCACGGTGTTACGACGATCGATACACCAGTTCAAATAAAGCGTGGTGAGACTGCCGTGATCCGGGCTCATGGTGTAACTCCGGAAGTACAGGAAGAGCTCGAGGAAAAAGCTTCAAAGGTTGTCGATGCTACCTGCCCGTTTGTTACACGTGTGCAGAGATTAGCTTCGCGTGCTGCCGAAAAAGATCGTCATGTGATCGTCGTCGGAAACCCTGACCATCCCGAAATGATCGGCGTGAGGGGTTATGCTCCTGAAAACGCTTTTATCATCAACGATGCAGCCGAGGTTGCAGGATTGCCGCGGCTAAACAACCCCCTGGTAGTTTCGCAAACAACAATAAAACTTAAGACCTTTCTCGAAACGGCGGAAGCCGTCAAAGCCAAAACCGATGATGAGGTTGAAATTGTAAACACGATTTGCTCGGCTACCCGTGACAGACAGGATGCGGCCAGAGCCTTGGCAGGCGAAGTTGATGCATTTTATGTGATCGGCGGCGAACATTCTTCAAACAGCCGGAAATTGGTGGCCGTTTGCAAAGAGACTTGCGAAAAGAGCTTCCTGATCCAAACGGAAGAAGAAATCAACGCGGATGATCTGGTCGGTGTTGAAAATGTTGGGGTCACTGCCGGTGCTTCTACTCCAAAGTGGTTGATCGACAAGGTTGTTGCAAGACTTGAAGAGATCGGCAAGTCGAATGAAATTGCTTTAAATTAGATTTATTTCCGGTTCTCGTCGATTAGCCTACGTGATAATCATTACCAAAAAGTCCCGGAGGGACTCTTGGTAATAGCCCACCGATTTATCGGTGGGTACCCAAATAAAAGCAAGAAAGTCCTGTAGGGACGACTGATCAATTCGCAATCAGTCGTCCCTACAGGACTTTTTTAATAAAAACGGCAGCCATCTGAAAAGCCGTTGCCTTTGTTTAGCCGCCCCGTTTACGGGGTGGTTGGATGCCGACCGCTAACGTCAGGGCGTTTCAACGCCCTTTATCCTGATGGCCTAAGCCATGTCTGGTAAGCCCGCTAAAAGCGGGCTAATGAACGTTTTTTGCCCGAGTCCACGCACTAAAGCGCGTGGCTATACAAGACAAGGCTTTTTAGACCGCCAATTTGTTTACGCAAATCAAAAGCCTACGGAATCACCAAAACCTGCCCGACCGAGACGTTGTTCGGACTCGAAAGCTTATCGCGGTTAGCATTGTATATGTCCATATAACGGCTCGATGTACCGTACACTTTCCGGCTAATGATTCCCAGCGTGTCTCCCCTCTGAACGACATATGTTCTTGAACCCGTATTTGTACCGGCAGTTTCAGAAACCACTTCCCGATCGTTGCTTTCCGGAAATTCTATGACCGGATCGTTAGCACTATATCTCGGCAGGTAAAATTCGCGGTTAATGTAGACGCCAAACTCGGTACCTTCTTTTACGCGGGCGTCCTTGCCTTTTGTTGATCTTTCACCAATCAAACCGCCGACTGCACCGATAATCCCGCCGATCACAGCGCCTTTTCCGCCGCCGATCACACCGCCCAAGATCGCTCCACCGGCTGTTCCGCCGCCGATAAAGATGATCTTTCTATTTTTCATCTTATCGCGCGAAGCCGTTCCCTCGTTATCACTCTTCGCAGTTTTTGAATCCAGGCTTGTCAAAGAACCATTGATCGTTCTTCTTTCACCATTCGGGAGACGAACCTCGATAAAACTAACGCTGATCGTTCCCGGGTCGCCGCCTTTCTTTGCTTGAGTTACGGAATCGATCTCACCAATAACCGCACTTCCATTGGGAATTACAATTACACCATTGCTGGCATAAACCGGCTCGGTCACTTTTGTTTCAAATCGATCACCCGGTTGGGAAACTTTCGAGTTGATCTCCCTCTCCATTCTGACGCGAATTTTTGTTCCGGTTGCGACCTTATAGTTGCTTTGTTTCGCCCTGCTCGTTTTATTGGCCCGGCGAATTTTCGGCTTCCGTCTCTGCCCCAATGCGTCTATCGAACTAAAGGCAAAAACTACCAATAGTATCCCTACTAAATATTTCGTATTTGTAAACACTTTCATTGCACACCTCTTTTTTTTCCTTCAATTTGAATAGTGACACCGATCAAACTGAGCAACTGTTTTTTAAAAATATCAATCGGGTTTTCCTTCGAAAACCTCCTGTTTATGGGGTTGGAGAGTTCGAATGAAGAATATCACTTTACGTTGCAAAAATAAACGCACTGTTGCGCAAAAAAATTCTTGAATATTGCGTCTATTGGACATATAGTTAAATCAAGTAATTAATTGATTTCCTCCCGGACCGAGTACCCTTAGCTGACTTTAAAAAGGCTGAGGGTAATGTGTTTTTTGAGGGGAAAGTTTAAAAAAGTTTTAACACGGGGTTACCTTTTAAATGCCACTTACTCGTCAAACCTGCCTTTTATTCGTTTTGAATTTATTCGACGCGGTTTTAACCGTTTATTGGGTGCGAAACGGATTTGCGACTGAGGCGAATCATCTGATGGCTGGATTATTAGACTTGGGTAATGCCCCATTTTTGGGAGTAAAGATCGCGGTTGGGGCGATCGCGGCGATCGTTTTATCCCATTGGGGCCACTACAAGATCGCAAGATACGGTATAACGGTTACGCTTGCAATTTACCTCGGGCTAATGGTCATTCACATCTTTACAGGCCTCACAGCGTTTGGTCTGATCACGGATGCGATGATCGATAATGCTTCGTCAATGACAACCGTGGTATTTGCCTTGATAAATTAACCGGAACTTTTTAAGAAAAAAGGCTTGGGTCAGGAGGTTCCTGCTCAGGCCTTTTCTGCTTCGTGTCGAGTTTCATGCCATTAACTCGACTTCGACAGGAAGCGCAATATCCGGTGCGACATTCCCGAGTCCGTGGTTGCTGGCGACCGAAAGCGGATTCAGGATCGAACCGATAGCCTCGACGCCAATATTCATTCCCGGGCGAACATCATGCGGATTGGCATTGTTTAATGAGCTGACGGCCTCATGCGGAACGTAGTATTGGGTGATGTTTTAACCAATCGAGTGGGTTTAATCCAGAGTGATTGAGCGCAAGCGGTGCGGAATTAATCCGTTTGCTGCAGAAATATATCCTTTTCTATCGCCTGTGGATTTCCAACAACGACAAAACGAATGTTTTTCATATACTTCTGCGAGACATTTTGAACATCCTCAGAAGATACGCCGCGCAAGAGTTTTAGAAATTCAAAGGCGTTTCGCCAACCGCCGCCGATAAGTTCATACTTGGCCAGCTCGGCAACCTGCGCTCCGTTGGTTTGCTGATTGAGATAATAGACGGTCAGGAAATGGCCGCTGAGTCTTGAAATGATCTGGGGTCTAAGCGGAGTGGTCTTTAATCTACTGATCTCTTGAAGCATCACGCTCACTGCCTGATTTGCATCCACGGCCGTAACATAACTATTCGCGGTGTTTGACGATAGCGACTTGAGCCCGGCATTTGGCGCGTAGGAAAGCTGGCGCTTAACCCTTACTTCCTGAAACACACGGCTTTGAAGCGCCGTAATTGCGACACGCATTGCCGAATAATCCGGGCTGCTGAGAGGCGGCGCGTCAAATACTCCCTGGACATAATTTGTCGGAAGCGAACGCGTGGTGACATTTAATGTGGGTTTCGAGAAATCGAGTGCTGGGAACGACGCTTCTTTGTAATTTCCACGCGGCAATTTTCCTAATTTTGCCGCAACACGACTTTTCAGGTCCTCCGCATCCACATCGCCGACGACGACGAGCAGCAATCGCGAGGTTTTCATTATCTTCTTATGGTAATTGCGCAGATCTGCGGCAGTAAAGGAATTTAGGGTTTCAATGCTTCCATTAACGTCATTTTCGTAAGGATGCTTTGCGTAAATTATTCTGTCCTGAAGGATCTGCAGGAAATTGTCGGCGTTGGATTCCCGCTCACGCAAACCCGTGACGATTCCGTCGCGGATTCGATTCACATCGGCGTTTGCAAATGTCGGATTGATGATCAAGTCAGTATAAATATCCCACGACCTGGCAAAGTTCTGGCGGGTCGAGGCGAGGCTGAAAACGCTGTAATCGTTATTCGATCCGGCGCTGACGCTGCTTCCCGTTCTGGCAAGTTCACGCCGGACGACGGCACGCGAGTACTTTCTACTCGCCTCACCGGCGACATTGAGCATAAAACTCTCGATTCCGGCGTTTTCCTTATTAATATTTCTTGCGCCTCCGCGAATAAAGAGCCCTGCCGCAACGGTCGGTGCGCTGGCCCTGCGCTTTACCAAAACCTTTAAGCCGTTTACGTCAAATTCAGTTACCAGCGCAACCTGATCGGCAATGCCGGAATTTGAGGATTGTGCAAGCACAATCGGGCTCAAAGCAAACAAAAACAGGAATAACAAGCCGGCGAAGCTTCGCGTTTTAATCATTAATTTAAACAATTCTGACCCTTGATCTCTAAATCCTTTCATAAAACTATTTTCCAATAAGATCGGCTTCCGTTAAATTCGCTGCCGCTTTCGATTGAGGCGACATCAATGCAACCGTTACGTGAGGCTTACCCTGAATGTAGGTTCGAACGTATCGGTTGGTTTCCTTTCTCGTGATCGCGCGCAAATTCTTATAGTAGCCCCGAAAGTAATCGATACCGGTTGAAGACCACCAAAAAGACAATGT
>JABDJV010000168.1 GCA_013003295.1 Pyrinomonadaceae bacterium
ATTTCATCATGCGCCGCAATTGCCATCTGCGTATTTGGATGAAAAGGATTGACAGGGTCGTCCAGGGAATTTTTTCTTTTTTTGCCAAAACCCTTTGCTTCGGCCAAAGTAATGCCGGGAAAATTCTCTATTTCTTCGAGAGCGGCCACTATCTTGTCAACCAGGAATGGTTGAACTATCGCGATAATCAATTTCCTATCCATTATTTTCTCCGTCAAATATTCCTTTCGGATCCTTTTCCACCCAGGCGTAGAGTGTTGGCAAAATCAGCAACGTTAAAAGAGTAGAAGTAATCAACCCCCCGATAACAACCGTTGCTAATGGACGCTGAACTTCCGCACCGGCGGAAGTCGCAATTGCCATCGGAATGAAACCCAAACTCGCCACAAGTGCCGTCATCAATACAGGTCTAAGACGGGTTTCGGCACCTTCTTTGACTGCTTCCAAAACGGTTTTACCTTCATTTCTTAAATAGTTTATGTAGCTGACCATCACCACTCCGTTCAACACTGCGACTCCAAAAAGCGCTATAAATCCGACTCCCGCCGAAATTGAAAAAGGCATTCCGCGAAGGAGCAGAGCAAATACGCCGCCGACAATAGCGAATGGAATCCCGGTGTAGATCAGAAGTGCCTGTTTTGCTGAACCGAATGTCGAAAAAAGCATTACAAAAATCAAAAACAACGCGATCGGAACAACAATCAAAAGAGTTCCGGTCGCACGTTCGAGATTTTCAAAAGCTCCGCCCCATGTCAGATAGTAGCCGGGCGGCAAACTAACTTCTTTTTCAATCTTTTGCTTAGCCTCTTCGACAAAACTCGCAATATCGCGGTTGCGGACGTTGGTTGAAACAACAATTCTGCGGCGGGTATCTTCGCGGGAGACCTGTGCCGGACCATCGACAAGCGATATTTCCGCAACCTGCGACAGTGGAACACGCTGACCGTTCGGGGCGACAACAAGTAGATTCTTGACCGTTTCGACAGTCTGCGAAGCATTTTCATCTAACCGCAAGACAAGATCGAATCGCTGTTCCCCTTCAAAAACCTGTCCGGCTTTCTTGCCCGCAAAAATTGATTCCACCAGATCGTTGACATCCTCGACATTCAAACCATAGCGGGCGATTGCCTCGCGGTCGGGTTTAACTTCGAGTTGCGGCAAACCCGTCGTAACTTCGGCCTTGGTTTCTTCGGCGCCCGGAATCTCTGCCAGAAATCGTTCGATTTCCTCGCCTTTTGTTGCCAAAATATCCAAGTCATCACCGAATAGCTTGATGGCTACATCGCCGCGAGTCCCGGCGATCAATTCGTTGACGCGCATTTCGATCGGCTGCATAAATCCGAACGAGGCTACTCCCGGCACCTCCGTTTCCAATTTTTCCGACATCTTTTCAATCAGTTCTTCTTTCGTCAGTCTCGATTCCCAGTCTTCGATCGGATTGAGCATCACAAACACATCGCACTGATTCAGGCTCATCGAATCGGTGGCGACCGCCGGTGCACCGCATTTTGAAACAACCGTTTTTACTTCGGGAAAAACCGCGAGTGATTTCTCAACTTCCGTTGTTGCTTTCATCGCCTGATCCAGCGAAACGCTTGGAAGGAGAATCGCTTCAATCAGAATATCTCCCTCATCAAGACGTGGTATAAATTCGCCGACGAGATATGGGAAAATGGCCCCCGAAATCAATACAAGAGAAACGGCAAGCGCCAAAACCTGCGATCGGAATTTCATCACGAATGCGAGTGAGGGTTTGTAAAATTGCTTTGCCCAACGTATGAGAAAACTTTCTTTTTCGGAAACATTACCCCGCAAGATCAGCGCAAGCATCGCCGGAACATAGGTCAGAGAAAGAATCAGCGATCCCAGCAAAGCAAAGATCACAGTCAGAGCCATCGGCACGAACATTTTTCCTTCGATGCCTCTCAAACTTAATATCGGCAGATACACAATACCGATGATCGCAACCGCAAAAACGACCGGGCGCGCGACTTCCTGACAAGCTTCCAGGATTGTCCGTTCGGCCGGTTCCCGGGAGTTTTCATGTTGAGCTTCGGCACGACGGCGAACGACGTTTTCGACCATCACGACAGCACCATCCACGATCAAACCGAAGTCCAACGCGCCCAGACTCATTAGGTTTCCGGACACATTAAAGATTCGCATTAAAATCGCCGCGAACAGCATTGATAGCGGAATAATCGTTGCGACCAGCAATGCTCCACGCCAGTTTCCCAGAAGTAGAAGCAATACAAAGATCACCAGCAAAGCTCCTTCGACCAAGTTCGTTTGGACAGTAGAGATCGCCCGTTTGACAAGCTCCGTTCGGTCATAGAATGGCTCTATGGTTACGCCTTCAGGGAGAGTCTTACGTATTTCTTCAACTCGATCCTTTACCCTTTCAACCACAGTCCGGGAGTTTTCACCCTTGAGCATAATTGCCATCCCGGAAACGATCTCGCCTTCACCGTCTGTTGAAACTGCACCCTGCCTTATGCTTTGACCGATGACGATTTCCCCCAAGTCCTTAACGTAAACGGGAACTCCCTCCCTGCCTGTCTTGACGACGATATTAGAAATGTCGCCCATTTTTTCGACCAAACCTACACCACGCAAAAGATATTGCTCCGCCCCTTTTTTAATAAAACCGCCGCCGACTGTGCCGTTATTTCGCGTAACCGCTTCAAAGACATCACGCAATGTCAGGCCGTAAGACTGCAGTTTTTCCGGCGACAGTCGGA
>JABDJV010000179.1 GCA_013003295.1 Pyrinomonadaceae bacterium
CATCGTATCGAGATCGACTCCGATCACCGAATTGATTGTATTGATCAACGAAAGCGCATCGGCTCCACCTTTCACTGCGGCTTGAGCAGGAGGCACGATGTTGGTGACGTTAGGCGTGAGTTTCACGATGACAGGAAGCTCCGAAACTTCCTTTACCCATTCTGTGACCATACAAGTGTATTCCGGTACCTGACCCATCGCCGCACCCATTCCGCGCTCCGACATTCCATGCGGGCAGCCGAAATTCAACTCGAAGCCATCGGCTCCGGTATCCTGGGCTTTCTTGACGATCTCATGCCAGGCTTCTCTTTTCGACTCGACCATCAATGATACGATCACCGTATTTTTTGGATACTTCTTTTTACACTCGTAGATCTCCTTGAGGTTCACGTCGAGCGGACGGTCAGTGATCAACTCAATGTTGTTCAAACCGATCATACGGTTTGTCCCATTGTCGATCGCAGCAAGACGCGAGGAGACATTTACTATCGGCTCGCCCAGCGTTTTCCAAACCGCGCCGCCCCAACCCGCATCGAAAGCGCGCTCAACCATAGAGCCCATATTTGTTGGCGGCGCAGAAGCCAGCCAAAATGGATTCGGCGATTCGATCCCGGCAAATTTCGTTGTTAGATCAGCCATTATTAATTCGTGCTACTCTTCGGGCCTTCCGCCCGCATCCATCCCCATTACGCTTGCCTGGTTAATTACCTTCACGTGCAAATCGTCAGATACCCGCACCTGGCAAGACAATCTCGTATGATCTCCGAGATCGGTCTTCGAAGCGAGGATCTGTTTTTCCGCCTCCTCGATCGGGCCGGGATCGCCCGAGACGACTTCGACGCGACAAGTCGTGCATCTGGCATTTCCGCCGCAGCGATGTAAGATATCCACCTCATTATCTTCCAGACATAAAACGAGTTTTCTGCCGGCATCAGCTTCAAAAGCTACTTCGCCGTTGGCAGTATCAGCAGTGATTCTTGGCATTAATATTTACTCCTAAGATAAATTTATTAGAAATGTGTGCCTCTGACTTTAGGATAAATCAGGTGAGAAAAGCAAGGGAAACAGGGCCGCGCGGCTGTTCCAATACTAGTAAAAAACTTTTTCCAGAAACAGGCCTGCCGCCGGGGCCGCAAACTTCCGCGGTGTATCGCTAGGAAATCTCAGGATTCGCTCAAATGCCGTATCCGCGATGTTTCCGCATCCAACCTCGGCTATCTTGCCAACGATCACCCTGACCATTTTTGGCAAAAACTCATCCGCAAGTATACGAAAGCAGATGAGATCATCTTCCTCGAAGATCTCGGCTTTTTTTACTGAAAGCTCTTGTTTTTTCGGATAAGCTTCTTCATCGGAAAAGCCAAATGACGTGAAATCGTGCCGGCCGACGAGCATTTTCGCAGCGCTTTGCATCTTTTTCGTGTTCAGACTCTCTTTTACCCACCATACGAAATTTTTCGAAAATGCAGATCGCCTTCTGGATATCTTGTACAGGTATTGCCGCGCTTTTGCATCATGCCCGGCATGAAAGTCATCGGCTGTATTTTGCACTTTGAGGATATTAATGTCGTAGGGAAGCAGTTCGTTAAAACCCTCCATTATCTGGCCGGGTTTCACATCTTCCTTCAGTTCGGAAACCTTTAGGTGGGCAATTTGGCGGTATGCATGGGCGCCCGGGTCGGTAGCTTCTGCCGCGCCGATCTCCAACTTAGCCGAAAAAAGATCGCGCGCAACTCTCACCAGCTCTCCTTGAATCGTCTTAGAATCGTGTTGGATTCGCCATCCGTAATACCGCGTTCCATCGTATTCAATTTCGAGTCTCCAGGTGTTCATTCTTTCGTTTTCGCAGGCGTTGCATATTGAAATCAAATCCGACGTTTCCTCGCGGCGTTTTTTTTCAGGGCCTAATTTCGTATTTTAATTTTTTCGCGGTTCTTGTTGATCGCAACAAAAACGAGCTCAGCTTCCGTGACCCGCATAACCTTCCCGCGCGAATTAAATCTCTCCGCTTCAACAATAACCCGTATTGTTATCGAGGTATTGCCAACCTTGACCGTATCCGCGTAAAAACTCACCAGGTCTCCTACGAACACCGGCTCATGAAAAATAACCTCTTTCATTGCAACGGTTACAAAAAGATCGTGCCCGGTGTGGCGCCTTGCTTCGACACCTCCGGCAATATCAATATAGCTTAAAATGATCCCGCCAAAGATTGTGCCATGATGATTCGTATCGCGCGGCATCATAGTTACCCGTATGGCGGCGTTTCTCATTCTTTCGTGCTCTTTTTCTTCCGTATTTTCCATAAGTTTTTTTGCCACAGAGGGCACCGAGAGAATGGAGGGCTGATCTAACTAGCCGCGTCTTAATTAAAAAATTACCCACCAATAAACAACCGCTCTCCTCCAAAATCTACGTGCCCTCTGTGGCTAATCTACTTCCGCGGTCTTCTCCAGAACCCAATCATTGATAGCCTCTCTCAACTGAGTTAGATGGCCTTCAAAAAAATGACCGCAATTCTCAAAAATTTTGTAGCTTGTATCCGTCACGGCCGAAACTTTCGAGATCAACTCGCTCAGGTTTTCTACCGACCCAAATTCATCCTGGTCGCCATGGACAAAAAAGATCGGTTTCCGTAGATTCTCGAGAAAACCGTAATCCGTATATTTATCTACCGGGGTTCCGATACTGATCAAACGCACGACACTTTCGTGATCCATTCCGATCTCGGTTCCGACCCTTGAACCGAACGAAAAACCGGCGAGAGTGATCGGCTGACCAGGATAATTCTCAATCAAGTAAGCAATCGCGTCTATCACATCCTGTTTTTCCCCATTTCCGTCATCATGCTCTCCGGTAGAATTTCCAACTCCGCTGAAATTGAAACGAAGCGTGATTAAACCGGCATCGATCAGTCCAGAAGCTGCTCGAAACACAACTTTGTTATGCATCGTTCCGCCGCCAAGCGGATGGGGATGACAGACCAGGCCGATCCCTTTCGTCTCGCCTTTCGGTTCCTTTAATATCGCCTCGAGTTTCCCGTGCGAAGCCTTTATAAACAGATTCCCTTTTGGATACATCGCTAAAATGACGATTCTAGGTTGTCAAAATATGGTTGGCAAATGCGTTTTCTTTTATTTCGTGGTATTTTGAGGTAGAATTTTCTGGTTTTAATTGACGTTTATTAAGGTCTGAAACAATTACCGCTATCTTCAGGCGAATTCGCCTTTTTACCCGCCACAAACTTGTTACCCTACTTCTTAATACTCCGTGGCAAATAGAAATATGGATAAGATCGACGATACCAATGAAGTGCCTTTAGATTCGGACTCAGAAAATGCCGAACAAACAGAAGAGAGCGCCGCTGACGCTGCAACGGTTGAGCTTTTTGAAGAGGCCGAGAAAGAAAAAAAGAGTTCTTCAAAGAATTGGAAACAGTTGCTCGAAACCGAAGAAGCTGTTCGATACGTATATCTCGGTTTTGGTTTTTTCAGCATCCTGCTGTTAATGGTTTTGCTTCAGTTTTCGACCCAGGCGATCTGCTGCGGCGATTGGGATGGCTATTATCATATTCGCTGGAGTGCCCTGGTTTGGGAAAATTTCAAACAATTCAAATGGCTGCCGGAATTTACATGGCTGCCTCTGACGGTTCTGAATTCGGGCGAATACGCTGATCATCATTTTCTTTTCCATCTACTGCAGATTCCCTTTCTATGGTTTTTTGGCCCGGTAATGGCAGCCAAAGTTGCGGCTGTATTTTACGGAACGCTGGCCATATTTTCCGTGTATTGGGTTTTATTCCGGTACAAGGTCAATTATCTACTGCTATGGCTCGCTGCGCTACTTACATGTTCCAATCCGTTTTTCTACCGGATGAATATGGCAAAAGCACCCCCGCTAACCATCATTTATTCGGTGATCGGAATCTATCTTTTATTTGAACGAAAGTACATTTGGCTGATGCCGCTGATGTTTGTCTTCGTTTGGACCTACAGCCTCTTCCCACTTTTATTTTTGGCGGCCCTGATCTGGGCAGCGATCGTTGGATGGAATGAGAAAAAACTAGAATGGCAGCCAGTCGCCTACACATTTGCAGGCATGGTTTTGGGCAACGTCATTAACCCATATTTTCCAAATAACATCATTCTGTTTTTCAGGCATTTTGCGATGAAGTTTAGGGGATCGTATCAGGTTTCCGTCGGCGGCGAATGGTATCCGTACGACGGCTGGCAGTTTGTTACTCACCTGACGATCGCCCTGGTAGCGATGCTAATGGGTTATATATTGTTCAAACCAAAAAATGGTCAGCTCCCGGAGAAGGCGACCTTCTTTTTGGTTTTTGCGACAGTACTTTTGATCTGGATGTTCAAATCAAAACGACTTGCAGAATATTTTCCGCCTTTTGCAATTTTGTTTGGTGCATTTAGCTGGAAGTCATTTTTCGCGCCAGCGGCTCCCTTGCTTCCGGAAGATTTTGCACGCGACATCGGGCCGTACCTAGATGCTGACAAAGGTTCTGAAGAGCAGGAACTCAAAAATTTATTTAAGTCGGTCGTGCCCTGGGTACTGGCGGCCTTCTTCATATTTCTGATGTTTTATAATTTTTACGGTATCAATATCAAATCTCTCGGACTCGAACAAAAAGGCCTTCTCACAGTCATAAGAGAAAACGAAAAAGACGATAAATATGCCGAGGCAATGGAATGGGCGAGTGCGAATATTCCTGAAGGTGAAACCATTTTCAACTGCAACTGGGACGACTTCCCAAAAATGTTTTTCCTCGACACAAAACACAAATATGTCTACGGGCTGGATCCGAATTATCTGTATTCCCAGGATCCCGAGCTTTATAAATTAGTAAAAGACATCACCGGAGGAAAAATAGAGGATCCGGGTCCGGTCATCGTCGAAAAATTTGATTCGAGGTATGTTTTTTCGGACGCAAAAGAAAATGAAGATTTCCTCGCAAAGCTTTTGGAAAGCGGCTGGGCAGATACGGTGTACG
>JABDJV010000208.1 GCA_013003295.1 Pyrinomonadaceae bacterium
GTATCGGGTTGACCTGCGTTTAAGGCCGGATGGAAAAAATGGCGCGAACTCGATCGGAATTCATGCGCTGTATTCGTATATGAAGGATCGGGCTGCGATCTGGGAATGGCTCGCCTACGTAAAACTCCGCGGAATTGCCGGGAATCTGACGATTGCTAAATTAGTCGAGCTCGAAACAAGATCGATAATCCACGAAGCGGCTGTTAAAACCGACGCGGAACAACTCCGCAGCGAAACACGAAGAATCAGAAAACTCCTCGAAGTAAAAAAAGGCGCGAACCCAAAATCAAAGGATATCGATATAAAATTTGGCGAAGGCGGTTTGCAGGACATCTACTTCGCGATCCGATACCTGCAGCTTCGCGACAACATCGCCGACGATGAGGAGAACCGGGCTAGTCTCAATTCTCTTCAGAAGCTATACAGCAATGAGTCACTGACGGTGGAAGATTTTACAAGTCTGTCAGAAGGGTACGAATTCCTGAGCGAAGTCGATCACAACCTAAGGCTTGCTGTCGGGCGCTCGACTCGTCTCCCATACGCAAATCAAAAGGTTCTGAAGGTAATCGCTAAAAGAATGGAGTCCGGTTCGGTAAACGAACTTCTGGAGCGGCTGACTTTTCACCGTTTGAATGTCCACGCAGCGTTTGAGTCAGTTATAAGCAGCTAGGTGCGCCGGTTCAATGGCAGGCAGCCCGGCAAGGTTAATGGCTTCCGGCGCAAATGACCTAACAATTTCTTAATCCATTCTCGGTAGAACGAACGCTCCGAGATGAGGCTGATCAGTATTTAGTGTTGTCAGAAGTGCGAGTTCGAGGGAATCACGCAGGTTTTTCGGGACGACGATCGCGTCTACAAAACCCCGAGCCGCAGCATATTTCGCGTCGAGTTCTTTTTCATAGGTCTCCCGAACGGCTTCCATTTCGGCAAGCATCTCTTCATCCGGCTCATTGCCTTCTTTTTTCATGCGGTCAAGCATGGTCCCATAGATCGCCTGCACCGCAGAATCGCCTTCCATCACGCCCATACGGCCAGTCGGGAGCGAGAAAATAAAATCCGGGTCAAAACCCTGGCCAGCCATCGCATAATAACCCGCGCCCGAAGCATGATTTATAGTTAAAACTATTTTCGGAACGGTTGCCGTCGCCATTGCTTCGACAAAACGGGCCCCGGCCCGGATGATCCCTGAATGCTCCGCATCGGCTCCGACCATAAAACCCGAAACATCCTGAACAAACAAGATCGGTGTATCATGACGATTGCAGTTATCAATAAAATATGCGGTCTTTTCGGCAGATTCGGTATAAACGATCCCGCCAAACTTCGGCGGTTTATCTTTGCGCGTTACCATTCCGCGGTGATTTGCAATGATCCCCACCTGCACTCCGCGTATCCTGGCTGTTCCGCAGATCATCTCTTTGGCGTAATCCGCCTGGAATTCATCGATTTCCCCTTCATCCAGGATACAACCCAAAACATCCCGCATTCTGTAGGGCTGACGGTGATCTTCGGGTAAAAACTCATACAATTCTTCGGGTTGATGTTTTGGATCTTTGGGATCGGTTATCGAAACCCTTGATTCCGATTTATTCGGCAGTTCGGAAACGAGTTCACGGATCTTGTCGATACACTCCTGCTCATCTGCCGTCCGGTAATGTGCGACGCCCGAAACCGAATTATGGGTCATTGCCCCGCCAAGTGTTTCGTTGTCAATAGTTTGCCCGGTCGCGCCTTTCACCAGGTTTGCCCCGCCAAGGCCCATGAACGACGTCCCCTCAACCATCAGTATCACGTCGGAAAGCGCCGGAAGATATGCGCCACCGGCGACGCACATTCCCATGACCGCCGAGATCTGCGGCACCTTCAAATACTTGCGCATTATTGAGTTGTAATAAAATATTCGCGCCGCACCATATTGCCCCGGGAAAACACCGCCCTGATACGGCAAATTCACACCGGCTGAATCAACAAGATAAATTATCGGCACACGGCAGCGCATCGCAATTTCCTGCGCCCTTAAGATCTTCTTGATCGTTTCCGGATACCATGCGCCAGCCTTGATGGTGGCGTCATTTGCAACAACCACACATTCGCGGCCGTTAATTTGCCCGAGCGATGTAACTACCGCCGCCGCGGGCGCCTTGCCGTCATATTTGTCATAGGCGACGAGCAAACCGATTTCCTGTTGATATGAGTCTTTATCAAAGAGCAGGTCAATCCGCTCGCGAGCGGTCAACTTCCCTTTCGCGTGAGTTCGTTCGATCTTTGCTTCTCCGCCGCCGAGTTTAAGGCGTGCTTCGAGTTGTAAAAACTCATCGCTTAGTTCGCGGAGTCTTGTTTTTTGCTGTGTTTCTGTCATTTAGGATTGCGCCCTGCCCCTGCAATTTCTTTTTTCGCGCCCTTTCGCGTTTTTCGCGGGCAATACTCTTACTTCCCTTTCAAAATCAATGTCGGAACCATCCCGCCGCCTGATGAAACATTTGCAAGCTCAGTCGTCGAGAGCCGTGTAAACGCCGAACCGACCTTTCCGTTAAAAAGCAGCGGATCAAGATCGACCATCTGCTCGCGCATATCGATATTTCCATCGTCGTCAATAAAAGGAAAAACTTCCTTTGCAGTCTTTACCCGCTCCTGGACCATATAGTCACCGGTTTTTAACGCGTGGTCGATCGCCTCGTTCCACTCCGTCTCATTTGATGCCCAACCTATATAAATTCCATGTCCGCCGTAATCGTCATTTGGCTTCAGAACCAGTTTTGAAGAATTTTCCCGCGTCCATTCGATCAG
>JABDJV010000216.1 GCA_013003295.1 Pyrinomonadaceae bacterium
TAGCGCCACCGTCCCGGTGGCAGTCATGGCGGCATCTTGCCGCTGCTTTCGCTCAAGCAATTAATACCATCTGGAAATCGAGCGCGGGACGCACTCGGGACAGCCTCCGGGACGGTGGCGCTACCGACAAAAAAGTTTACATTTAGACTTGATTTAATTTCCCGAAAACCACAAAATGTAGTGCTAGAGCCTCCAACTAGCACAATAAGATGTTTAGACTTCAACGCTTAGAGATCACAGGTTTCAAATCATTCGCAGACTATACCGAGGTAATTTTTACAGGAAAGGGTATTACTGCGGTGGTTGGCCCGAATGGCTGCGGTAAATCCAACGTCAGCGAGGCGATCGCATGGGTTTTGGGCGAACAAAGCGCAAAAAACCTGCGCGGGCAGGAAATGAAGGACGTCGTTTTCCAGGGAACGAAGAAAAGAAATCCGAGCGGAATGGCTGAGGTTGTCCTGCACCTGATTCGCGATGAAACGGAATACATTTCCGAGGAAACCGAGCTTGAAGATATCGATGCAAAACTTGGTGAGATCGATGAGAACGCTGTGAATGTCGATGTGATCGAAGCTGAGCATCTGCAGGACGATGCCGAAGAAGACGTTACGCTCCTTGCCGACGACATTGGTACCGAAGTCGAGATGGAAACCGTAAAGGCAGCCCAGGTCGGTTCGGTCAATACGATTCAGAGGAAGGTCGCAACAAAGAGGCGCTGGAGACCGCGAAATTTTGCCCTTGATTTTGCCCCGGGTGAATCTGTAAGTGTTACCCGCCGTCTATACCTTTCAGGGGAAAGTGATTATCTGTTAAACGATAAGACTTGCCGCCTCCGCGACATACAGGATCTCTTTTCCGGTACAGGACTTTCAGGCGCCCATTATGCCATCGTCGAACAGGGCAGAATCGGGCAGATTCTTTCGTCGAAGCCGTCGAACCGCCGTGGATTGATTGAAGAGGCGGCCGGTATCTCAAAATTTCGCAAACGCCAGAGGGCTGCGGAATCAAGGCTCGAATCGGCGAAAACCAATCTAAGCAGGATCACCGACATCGTCGCTGAGATCGAAAAGCAAACGAGAAGTTTGCGGCGACAGGCCAATAAGACGAAACGATTTAAGATCCTCAAAGAAGAATTGCGTGTGCTCTTAAAGCAGACATATGCAGCTGAGGGCCGTGATCTCTCGATAAAGATCGGAGAACTCGAGTCAAAGCTTGCGGAAGCCAATAAGAAGGAACGCGAGATTCTGGGGCAGGTGTCCGAGAAAGACGAGGCTTTTCGGGAGTCGACAGGTCTTGCCCGTTCGGCCGAAGAGAATTTGACTGAGGTTCGGGCGAATCATTCGAAGAATGCGCTCGAACGCGATCGATCGGAAAGAGAACTTGGGTACCAGCAGCAGCAAACAAAAGAGATCGAAACTCGTTCGAGTGTTCTGGATGCTGAGATCAAAAACACGGGTGAGCGAATTCGACTGATCGGAAATGAGATCGAGCGGCTTGAGAAAGAAGCATCGATCGAGAGTGAAAAAGCCGATAGCGAACAGCAAATCCTGCTAAAAGCCGAATCTGAATACCGCGCGAAACTCGATGAAATGCGGGGCGTTGAGGTCGAACTCGAAACCGAGAGGGAAAGCCACCTGGAGCATACCGCGGCCGTAGAGCGACTTGCTGAGATCGAACGCCAGTTTGAAACGAATCTTGAAAAACTCGGTGAACGCATCGAGGGATTGCAGCGTGAGCATGAACGCGCTGAAAAGGTCTTCGCTGAAAGAAAACAAGAGGCGGTAAGTTTAGAGAAGAGCGTTCGGGAGGAACGGAAGAAACTTGAGGCACTTCACGCCGAAAAGCAAAGGCGAATCGAAGATGCAAACAGCGCACGGGAAAAACTTGAGGCGGAAGAGGGCGCTTTAAAAACCGTTAAGGATAAATATTCCCAGCAAAAGCATAGATTGGATACGCTTAAGGAGCTTGATGAGAATAGAGCGGTTTATGCTCCGAGTGTTCAAAAGCTCTTTGCCCAGCAAAAGAAGATCGGCGTCAATTTCCTGGGAACGCTTGCGGATGAGATCAACGTCGGGGAAAAGGCAGAAAGTGTGATCGAAAATCTTTTTGGCACATTTCTCCAGACTGTTTTGGTTAAATCGGAGAGGGACGCAAAAAAGGCCGTTAAATATCTTAACGACAACAATTTAGGGCGTATTCCCGTGCTCGTGTTTGACACCGGGTCGCAAAGCAAAAAGGACGCAATGGGCAATGATCGGTCGATCGCCTCATTTCTTGGAATAGGAAAGGATTTTGCAGCGGTTTTAGCAAAGGTCTTTCCCCGCGAAATGTCGGCGAAGGTGGTGGACAGCCTTGATAAAGCGAAATCGCGTTCGGATGAAATCGTAATTACCCAGAATGGCGATCTTATAATCGGCGGAAAACTCTATATTGGAGGCAGGGCGAATTCCAATGACAAGAATTCCTCGCTCCTTGCATTAAAGCGTGAACTTCGTGAGCTCGGAAAATCGGCCGGGAAAACTCAAAAAGAGACCGAGAAAGCCCAGAAAAAGGTTGATAAGACGATGAAGCTCCTTTCTGGTTGCGAAGATGAGATCGTTGACCTGCAGGCATTCATAGTTAAAAACGAGAGGGAAGTTTTATCTCACGAGATTCATTCCAAATCATTGGTGCAGGAGATCGAGCGTGCCGAGCGGCACAAAAAGGTCGTTAAAGACGAGATAACACAGATCACTGCCGAGATCAGGCAGATCGAGAAACGGCGTATTGAATCTCAGAAGAATGCAAAAACTGCGGAAAAGGCACGACTCCTTTCGGCGGATAAGATCGAAGCCGTCACGAAACAATTAAATGCAGTCCGCAAAGTTGTTGAAGCGGAGAATCAGAAGCTTAGCGAGAAACGAACCCAAGCACAGGTAGCGGCCGAGCGAAAGCGTTCCGCGCAGAATGCGCTTGCAAGACTAAAAACCGAAAACGCTGATTTCGAAGCGCGAATTGAGCGACAGCGTCTTGAGAAAAAGCAGAACGTCACGCGCTTGGAAGAAATCGCAAGCTCGCGAGCCCGCTTAAAGGAAAAAATCGCTTTGGCGGAAATGGAGTATTCGCAAGAAGAGGTCGAACTCAATGAAGCCATAAAGCATCTCAAGGAAGCTCGGGAAACGACAGATTCGATGTCCGCTAAATTGGCTGAGCTGAATAAAGCTTCCGCAATGGCGCGGGACGAGAGAGCAGGGCTTGAGATAAATCATACGGAACTAGTCACCCGTCTCGAGAGTTTGACCGAGAAATGTGTTCAGGATCTGAATGTTGATCTAAAAGAGCTTGTTAAAAATACCGAGCTCGATGAGGATTTTGAATTTGTGGCCGCCCGGGAGCGGGTTTCTGAGCTCCGTGACAAGCTTGATCGATTTGGCGCCATCAATATGCTTGCACTTGAGGAACTGGGAGAGACCGAAGAGAGACTGGAATTCTTAACCTCGCAGCGGCAGGACATCGTCGATAGCATTGAGGCAGCAGAGCAGGCTCTTTCGGAGATAAAGCGCCGTTCGCGTCAGCGGTTCAAAGATGCTTTTGAAGCAATAAACAAGAATTTCACCGAGTTTTTTGCGGAGCTTTTTGGGGGTGGACAGGGCGAAATGAAGCTCCTCGAAGCAGAAGATATTCTCGAATCGGGAATTGAAATAGTCGCGCAGCCGCCGGGCAAACGGCTCCAAAACATGCTTTTGCTGTCGGGCGGAGAGAAAGCGATGACTGCGATCGCACTTGTTCTGGCGATCTTCAAGTACCGACCGTCGCCGTTTTGCCTGCTTGATGAGGTTGATGCACCGCTTGACGACGCAAACGTTGGAAGGTTTGTTAAGCGAATTGCGGAAATGTCCGAAAAGACACAATTTATCGTGATCACCCACAATAAACGGACGATGGAAGCAGCAAAGGCGCTCTACGGTGTTACAATGCAGGAAGCAGGAGTGTCAAAAATTGTTTCGGTTAGATTTGAATAGAGTCATGAGAATTAAAAGTAGTTGTAAACTTTTATTTTTAATACTTCTAGCGTTTTCAATATCGGGTCTGGCTCAATCGAAAAAGAACGCCCGCCCGGGCGATACAGATAAGCCCAAAAAAGAAACCCCACCGATCGAATCCAAGAAAAAGCCGCCAGTGTACTTCTACGAATTTGAGAAACCGGAATTTTTGATCGCCCGGATCAGGATCGAGCATGATGAAAACGGACTTGGAAAGATCGCGTTTCAAAAAAAAGACTTTGAGAACGACATCGTTGAGCCTCTGAACTTGTCCAGCGCTACTATCAAAAAGCTAAAAACGAACTGGGGCGAACTGAATTTTTTGGATTCTGAAGAAGATTATCAATCGAAAAGGGAATATCCGCATTTGGGAACGATGAGAATCTCGATGAAGAAAGAGAAGCGTGCCCGAACCGCAGAATTCAACTGGACCGATAATCCAGCCGCACGTGCGCTGGTGGATGAATACAGAAAGATCGCGAACAAGTTTGTATGGATGTTTGATATAAACACAGCCAGGCAAAATCAACCTCTCGAATCACCAAAGATCATGCGCCGCCTGGATACGTTTCTGAGCCGGAATGCGATCTCAGATCCCGAGCAGATGCTGCCATTTCTAAAAGAGCTTAGCGACGATGAAAGAATTCCGCTGATCTCGCGTAACCACGCAAGCCGCATTGCAAAGAAGATCGAGGATGCGAAGAAAAGAAACGAAATTATCGACAAAGAGTGAATTAAAAAACATCTAAGTTCTATGAGAAAAAGACCCGGGCGATCGAGCCCGGGTTTTTTTGTGGCAAACCAACGGCCGATCTATGCCGGTATATTCAGGGCCGAATTGACCAGCCTTTCCTGCTCGAGTCCGTGAATAACATACGAGCCTGTTGCCGGTGAGGCCGAAGCTTCTCTTCCAATAAATTCGAAACTCAGTTTGTCCGGTTTTATTTCTCTTAACCTTGGTTTCACGAAATCCCATCCGCCCATGTTTTTTGGCTCTTCCTGGACCCAAACAAGCTCTTTCGCATTCTTGAATTCGGCAAAAACTTGCTTTAGAGCTTCGCCAGGGAACGGATATAATTGTTCGAGCCTGAGGATCGCAATCGATCCGTCGCTGCTTTCTTTCCTTGCCGCATCAAGATCATAAAACACTTTCCCGCTGCAAAGAACAATTCGCTTAACTTTCGAATTGTCTCCAATCGATGCATCGGCGATCAAGGGCTGAAACCCGCCGTTGCAAAGATCTTCAACAGTTGAACTCGCCGCAGGCAGTCTTAGAAGGCTCTTTGGCGTCATGACGATCAATGGCCTGACGATCTCCTGAATCACCTGTCTCCTGAGCATATGAAAAAATTGTGCCGGCGTCGTCGGATAACATATCTGCATATTATTCTGAGCACAAAGCTGCAGATATCTCTCGAGCCTCGCCGACGAGTGTTCCGGGCCTTGCCCCTCATAGCCGTGCGGTAGCAGCATGACGAGTCGGTTGCGTTCATTCCATTTATCCTCAGAAGATGAGATGTACTGGTCTATGATCACTTGAGCTCCATTAGAGAAATCGCCGAATTGCGCTTCCCACATCACGAGCGAGTCCGGTGCTATGTTTGAATAGCCATATTCAAACCCGAGTACAGCTGATTCGGAAAGAGAGCTGTCAAATACCTGGAACCGGGCCTCGGGAGAGTCTTCACTGCGTAATTCTGCCAGCGGACACCAAACCGAGCCGTTCTGCGTGTCGTACATTAGCGAGTGGCGATGCGAGAATGTGCCGCGGCCCGAATCCTGACCGCTTAAACGTATATTCTTACCCTCCAGAACGAGTGAACCAAAAGCAATCGCCTCGGCAAATCCCCAATCCATTGGGGTCTCACCCGAGCCCATTTTCGCCCGCTTACCAAGTTGGCCGATCATTTTCGGATTGATATTAAATCCTTCCGGTACAACCGTTATTTGGTCGGTAACTCTTGTAAGAACATCTTTGGAAATTGCCGTTTCGAGAACTTCGGATCCGTCTTCGTCCTCAATCGGCTCAGCGAGTTTGGTAACTTTTTTCTTTTCAAGGGCTATATCCTTGGCGTTTTTTAAGATCTCCTCATATTTTGCCACGACTCCATCGGTCATATCTTTAAGCTCATCCTCACTAATGACCTCACTACGGATCAACTCCTGGGCGTATACATGACGAACTCCAGGGTGCGCTTTAACCTTCTGATACATAAGCGGCTGAGTATAGCTCGGTTCGTCGCCCTCATTGTGTCCGAGTTTTCGAAAGCCAACGAGGTCAAGCGCGACATCCTTATTAAATTCCTGCCTGTATTCAAGTGCGATCCTGACAACACGGAATGCAGCTTCGGGCGAATCGCCGTTGATATGAAAAATCGGAAGTTGGGTGATCTTCGCCGCGTCCGTCGAATATATTGAGCTGCGTCCCGCTTCCGGTGATGTTGTAAAACCTATCTGATTATTTATGACAACATGAATGGTCCCGCCGGCTCTGTAACCTCTTAAACTTGCAAGTTGAAGCGTTTCCATGACGATGCCCTGGCCGGAGA
>JABDJV010000222.1 GCA_013003295.1 Pyrinomonadaceae bacterium
GATCGGTTATTCCGGATTGATGGGGGCGATCGGCGGAATCATGATCTGCGACTACTGGGTTCTGCGAAAGCAGAAATTAGACTTGGCGGAGATTTTTAAGGTAGATGGCGTCTATTCATACTCGGGCGGTTTTAACTTGCGGGCGATTTCGGCCTTGGTAGTTGCGATTGCCCCTGTGGTTTATGGATTTATCCGGGCCGCAACAACGCCCGGCGGACAGGTCGCTGCCCCGAATTTCTTTGATACACTTTATAAGTACTCATTTTTTGTGACGTTTGGAATCGCATTTGTGGTTTATTATTTATTGATGAGAGGAATTCGAAAGCCGTAATTTACCACAGATGAACACGGATAAAGACGAAATTAATAAGGATTAGCATATGATGAAGTTGAATGAAATTTCCTGTCAATCTTAAATCTGAGCTTATCTGTGGTCAATCGCGTTTGTGGTTTATTGTTTATTGATGAGAGGAGTTGGAACGCCGGAATCTACCACAGATGAACACGGATAAGAACTGGATTAAAGAGGATAAGCATATGATGTAGCCGAATGAAATTTCCCATCATTCTTAAATCTGTGTTATCTGTGGTTCAAAAAGTTTCGGCGATTATCGGATGATATTATGTATGTCTGGGGAAGGAGCACGGATGTACAGAAATGGAGGAAGAATTAAGGGGATTAGACCGTTATGAAAAAGAAGACGAACCTCATCTCGTCGCTGCTTGTACAAAATGACCACGAAAATCGAATTAACGAGATCACGGATAAGATTATCGGAGGTTCATTTAGGGTCGCTAACAATCTAGGGGCTGGCTTTCTTGAAAAAGTATACGAAAACGCCCTCGCTCACGAGATCAGAAAAGCCGGTTTCTTTGTTGAGCAGCAAAGGTCGCTCAAGGTTTTTTACGATAAAGTCATTGTTGGGGCATATTCTCCGGATCTTTTAGTTGAAGATTTGGTAATCGTGGAGTTGAAAGCAGTTAATCGGCTTGAGGATACTCACAAGGCTCAATGCCTAAATTATTTGAATGCAACAGGTTTGGAGATTTGTTTGCTAATTAACTTTGGAAACCCAAAGGTTGACGTAAAGCGAATTAGGTTGTGAGGGTTGACCGCTGATGAAATCAGATTAAAACGGGATTAAGCATGTTTAATTGTTCTTATTAACAAAATGTTTTCATCGCTCTCTTAATCGAGCTTTTATCTGAGTTCATCTGTGGTAAAAAATATATGAAATACGAAGTAGTAAAAAACTATTACGATGGCGAATTTACCCCGAGCATGGGCGCCGAGACTTTAGAAGTTGTATCTCCGATCGACGGAAATCCTTTGTCAAAAGTATCGATGTCGACGATTGATGAACTAGACGCGGCTGTTAAATCGGCGAAGGCAGCATCAGGGGGCTGGGCAAACACGCCAATTAAAGAGCGCGTTCAGGTATTGTTTCGTTACCGCTATTTGCTTGAGCAACATTCGGATGAGCTCACCGAATTGGTTTCGGAGGAGAATGGCAAGACAATTACAGAAGCCCGGGCCGAAGTCGAAAAGTCGATCGAACTTAGTGAGTTTGCCTGCTCAATGCCTCAATTGGCCCACGGTGAGGTTTTAGAGGTTTCCAAGGGCGTTGAATGCAGGACTGAGCATTTTCCACTTGGCGTTGTCGCGTCGATCGTCCCATTTAACTTTCCTCTGATGGTGCCGAATTGGACAATGCCAAACGCGGTCGTTCTCGGCAACACGATGATCATGAAGCCCTCGGAATTGGTTCCTCTATCAGTCGTTCGGATGACCGAGCTGCTGAAGGAAGCGGGTCTGCCGGACGGTGTTTTTAATGTAATCAACGGCGGAAGAGAAATCGTTGAAGGGATCTGCGATCATCCCGATATCGAAGCGGTTAGCTTTGTCGGATCGACCAGGGTCGCGAAATTGGTCTATAAGCGTGCGACCAATAGCTTAAAACGCTGTATCGCTCTCGGCGGTGCGAAAAACCATCTTTTTGTATTGCCCGACGCTAATCCAACAATGACGGCAAATGACGTTACCGCCTCAATGTCAGGCTGTGCGGGCCAAAGGTGTATGGCTGCATCGGCAATGCTCGCGGTTGGGGATGTTGATCCGATCATAGAAGGAATCTGCGAGCGGGCAAGAAAACTTGTTCCGGGTGAAAATCTCGGGTCGGTGATTTCAAAAGAAGCAAAAGAGAGAATCGAAGGCTACATTTCTCAAGCCGAAAAAGACGGGGCAAAGATACTTGTTGATGGACGTGGCGCTACCGTAAACGGAAAAGAGGGAGGCACCTATGTCGGGCCAACCGTGATCGATCATGTTACGCCCGATATGTCGGTTGCGACTGAAGAGATCTTTGGACCCGTAATTTCAATTATGAGGACTGATACTATTGAAGACGCAATCAAGATCGAAAACGCAAATCCATACGGAAACGCCTCTTCGGTTTTTACACAAAGCGGCGGTATGGCGCGCTATATAATGGAACACGCATCGGCTGGAATGATCGGTGTAAACATCGGTGTTCCGGTTCCGCGGGAGCCATTTTCCTTTGGCGGTTGGAACCAGTCACGTTTTGGTGCAAATGATATAACCGGAAAAAGCTCGATCGAATTTTGGACAAAGCTTAAAAAAACTACAACGAAATGGAATCCCGAAGCCGGGATAAACTGGATGAGTTAGGCAGAATTCAGAATTTCGGCGGTGGACAAGTAAAAAATAATGGAGGGTCTAAAATGGAAACAGCAAAACAACAAGAAGAATTAAACCCATCGAAAATAATGCAGGTTGGGATGGGGTTTTGGGCGTCGAAAACACTTCTGTCGGCTGTAAATATGAGTCTTTTTACACATTTAGCCGAGGGAGATATGACGGGCGATGAGATCAAGTCAAAACTCGGCTTACATGAACGAAGTCTCTATGATTTTCTCGATACACTTGTTGCCTTAGGATTTCTCGAACGTGAGGGCCTTAAAGAAACATCGGTTTACAGCAATACGCCGGAAACAGATCTATTCCTTGATGAAAATAAACCGACCTTTGTTGGCGGAATGTTAAAGATGGCGAATAACCGTCTATTCCGTTACTGGAATGATCTGGAAGAGGGCCTTAGGACCGGTCTGCCGCAGAATGAGACCAAGCATGGCGGGAAGATGATCTTCGATGCTCTTTATGAAGATCCTGAGAAACTTCTTGAATTTGTAAACGCGATGGCCGGAATCAGCATGGCGAATTTTGCGGCATTTGCTGAAAAGTTTGACTTCAACGGTGTTGAGACGGTATGCGATGTCGGCGGGGCGGGCGGTCATTTGTCGATGCAGATCGTAACAAAAAACGACGGCGTAAATTGTACGACATTCGATCTGCCTGGTGTATGCGAAGTTGCCGAAGAAAACATTAAAAACTGGGGATTGACGGATCGAATCAAAACCCAGCCGGGAGATTTTTTTACCGATGAGTTTCCCAAGGCCGATGTTGTGACGATGGGAATGATCCTGCATGACTGGGGTCTCGATGAAAAGAAGATGCTGATGAGAAAGGCATTTGATGCTTTACCGGATGGCGGCGCTTTGGTGGCCATTGAAAATATAATTGACGACAATCGGAGCGAGAATGCGTTTGGTTTAATGATGTCTCTCAATATGCTCATCGAATTTGATAAGGCGTTTGATTTCTCGGGTGCAGACTTTACCGAATGGGCAAAAGAGATCGGGTTTAGGGAAACATCGGTCATGCATTTGGCTGGTCCGGCAAGCGCCGCGATTGCGATTAAGTGATATGCAATTGGGGATTCGATTTAGCCGTGTCGATACTGCGTGAATCAGTTCGAAAAGTTTAGCTGCCCGGTCTCTTTGGACGAAGCTGGGGAAGACAGCGACGAAGTGGAATTCTGAGGCAGTAATCAATTGGATGTCTTGAAACAAGAGATTTGGCCGCGGATTTCCGCGGATGACGCGGATTGAAGAAAGGAGAGCTAGAAAACGTTAACGGGTTTGCAAAAATGTGATGATTTAAAGGAGACATTAGGGAGAAAAGGAAAATAGATGTTGAAACATTACCACCTCACCGAAAGGGTAATTGGAACGTTCTACGAAGTGTACAATGAACTCGGCTTTGGGTTTTTGGAGTCGGTTTATGAAGAAGCGATGTTAATCGCACTTGAACAAAAGGGCTTCCAGGTCGAAAAACAGTTTGGAATTCCGGTATGGTTTCGCGGCGAGAGGATCGGACGATTTGAAGCGGATTTAATTTTAAACGGATTAATCATCCTTGAACTCAAGGCCGTTCGTAAGATCATCGACGCCCACCGGGCGCAGTTGTTAAACTATTTAAGGGCCACCGAGATCGAAGTCGGGCTTTTGCTTAATTTTGGCCCGAAGCCAAAATTTGAGCGGATTGCCTTCGATAATGAGCGAAAAAAACAAAGACCAAAACCAAGATCGCTGATTGAAAATCTCTTTCTGGAAGAGTAGCAGCCGCCCGTTCAGGTTAAAAACAGTAATTGCTTAATAAATACGCGAAACGGTGAAGGGCCCTGATGTCTTGTTGAATAACGACAAAAAATCTCTTATCCGCGTCATCCGCGTAAATCCGCGGCAAGAACAAAAAGGAATATTATGTCTCGAATAATAAAAGCAGGACTCATACAAGCGGCTAACGTCGGTCCAGTGGATGGAACCATCGACGAAATCAAGAAAGCCAATATCGATCACCAGATGAAAATGGTCGAGGACGCTGCGGCGCAAGGCGTACAGATGCTTTGTTTTCAGGAGATATTTACAACTCCCTATTTCTGCGCGGAGCAGGAAACGCGTTGGTACGAGGCGGTAGAGCAAGTTCCTGACGGCGAAACCGTTCAGATGATGCAGGCGGTTGCAAAAGAGCACGGAATGGTCCTGATCGTCCCGATCTATGAAGAAGAAATGTCGGGCATTTATTACAATACGGCGGCGGTGATCGATGCCGATGGAAAATATCTCGGCAAATATCGCAAAAACCATATTCCGCATGTAGCCCCGGGCTTTTGGGAGAAATTCTATTTTAGGCCCGGCAATCTGGGTTACCCGTGTTTTGATACGGCTTTTGCAAGAATTGGTGTTTACATTTGCTACGACCGCCATTTTCCAGAAGGAGCGAGGGCGTTGGGGCTGAACGGAGCGGAGATCATTTTTAATCCGTCGGCGACGGTCGCTGGTCTATCGGAGTACCTTTGGAAACTCGAGCAGCCGGCACACGCCGTTGCAAATGGTTATTTTGTCGGTGCAATAAACCGCGTTGGCCACGAACAGCCGTGGGATATCGGCGAGTTTTACGGGCAGAGTTATTTTTGTGATCCGCGCGGTCAGATGATAGCGGAAGCATCACGCGACAAGGACGAATTGGTCGTCGCGGATTTAGACATGGATCTGATACGTGAGGTCAGGAATACCTGGCAGTTTTTCAGGGATCGGCGGCCGGATAGCTATGATCTGTTGGTGGCGGACTAAAGAAAGTTTGCCCGCGAAATATGCGAAAGGACGCGAAGATAGGTATGAGAAATAAATATATTGTCGCTTTGGTCGGTGTGTTTGTTTTTTCGTTTTCCGTTTTTGGACAGAGCCCGGCGAAGATCGAACAGGAACTCACGCAGCATCTTGAAAACATTGAGAAATGGACCATGCTCAACGACCGCACGGGGGAAGATCTGAGCGTGGCCTTGGCGAAAGAGCATAAGATCTTTCGGTCAAAATTGCTGAAATATACAAAGAGGCTCTCGACCCTGAAGTATGGATATAAGGATTTGGCCAAACACATGCGAATTGCTACTTCGCCGGACGGTAGGTTTAGGATCTATTCGCGGGACACCCTGACCGGTGGAACGATGCATTTTTTCGAAACCGTCTATCAGTTCCAGGCAAAGAACGGCCGGGTATATTCTCAATTAAGTGATAAGGAAGAGGGAGATGCAGGTGCGTTTGTATTGGGAATCTCACAGCTTGATACAAAAATCGGCCGGGTGTATATGGCCAGCTCGCAGGCGATCTTATCGACTTCGTATAGAGGCCAGTCTCTCAATTTGTTTCGAATCGGAAGCAGGTCTCTAAATAGCGGTCTTAAGCTGATCAAAACGAAATCGGGGTTAACGAATTCGCTCGGTTTTGCGTACGATTTCTTTTCTGTATCTGACAGAAAAGAAAGACCAGTAAGGCTTTTCCGTTTCGACGGAGAGTCCCGGACAATTAGATTTCCGGTCGTTATCGAGAACGAAAAGTTTCCCCAGGGAGAGGTGACGAGCCGCTGGATCAAATACAGGTTTGACGGAAATTATTTTGTCAAAGTAAAGAGTTGATGTATGCGGGAAAGAGAGAAATATTCATCGGGGCAAAAATGGGAATCGATCGTGGGCTACTCGCGCGCGGTCAGAGTCGGCGACCGGATCTACGTTACCGGCACGACGGCGACCGATGAGAATGGAGGGATCGTCGGTGAAGGGGATGCTTACTCACAAACGGTTCAGGTAATAAAGAATATTGAGAAAGCACTGAAGGCACTGGATGCCGGGCTTAAAAATGTTGTTCGCACGAGAATGTTTGTCACCGATATCTCGCTTTGGGAGGAATACGGAAAGGCTCACGGTGAATTTTTTGGGAAGATCATGCCGGCGACCACTATGGTCGAAGTTTCGAAATTGATCGATCCAAAGATGTTGATCGAGATCGAGGCGGACGCCGAACTTTAAGGCAAGGCCTCTTTGCGAACTCTGCGAAATCCTTGGCGTTCTTTGCGTTAAAAAAAGAAAGAGATTAACCGCAAAGAACGCAAAGGTTGTCGCAAAGGACGCTAAGGTTTTTGCAAAGAACGCAAAGGATTTGAAAAACAGATTATGACGACGGGAAAAACGAAACTCACTACCGAAGAAATCGAGGAGAATTTTGCTGACATCAATCCCGCAATGACAAAGGCCGAGGCTTTGGTCGAGGCAAACCGCTGTCTTTATTGCTATGACGCACCCTGTACGCATGCCTGCCCGACTCACATCGACGTCCCTTCTTTTATCAAGAAAATCGCCAGCGACAATCTCACCGGCTCGGCTCGTGTGATCTTTGATGCTAACCCGATCGGGGCCAGCTGCGCCCGCGTTTGTCCGGTTGAGGCTCTTTGCGAAGGTGCATGTGTTGAAAAGACTTTGGTGGAAAAGCCGATCGAAATCGGCCGCTTGCAGCGCTATGCGACGGATCATGCGATTGAAAATGGAAAAGAGATCTTCAAGCCGGGTGAGCCAAACGGTAAATCCGTAGGAATCATAGGTTCGGGGCCGGCGGGCCTCAGCTGTGCGACATATTTGGCGAGATTGGGCTATGCGGTCACGGTTTATGAAAGTAAGCCACTCGCCGGCGGACTCGATACATACGGGATGGCTGAGTATAAAATGTCGAAGGAAGATTCGCTTACCGAGGTTAGGATGGTCGAACAGCTTGGGGTTGAGTTTCGGCTTAATACGTCGATCGTTGCCGGTGAGGATCCGAGTTCTGCAAACTCGCTCGAGGCGGGTCGCCTGCGGTCCGACCATGACGCAATTTTTATTGGGATCGGGCTTGGAGGATCGAATGATCTCAATATTGAAGGCGAGAGCTTAGACGGCGTTTATGAGGCTTTGGACTTTATCGAAGCAGTCAAAACGAGGGATTGGAATACCGTACCGCTTGGAAACACGGTAGCTGTGATCGGCGCCGGAAATACGGCGATCGATGCCGTAACGCAGGCGAAAAGGCTTGGGGCAGAAAAGGTATTGATGGTTTACCGAAAGACCGAGAAAGATATTTCTGCCTATGATTACGAGTATGAACTGGCAAAAAGCGACGGTATCGAATTTGTCTGGCAGGCGTCTCCGGTCGAGATCGTCGGAAACGGTTCGGTTTCTGCGATGAAGTGCAAGAAAAACGATGGCACGAATGAAGTTTTCGAAATTCCTTGCGATATGGTGATCAAAGCAATCGGGCAGAAAAAGCAAGTCCAGTTTTTTAAGCAGCTTGGGATAGAATTTGATGAAAAAGGGCGCGTAAAGGTAAATGACAAGATGCAGACATCCGATCCGATGCTATTTGCCGGAGGCGATTGCGTAAATGGTGGAGCAGAAGCGGTTGATGCATCTCAGGCGGGGAAGTTGGCGGCGATTGGTATCCACCGCACTCTATTTAACGAATTGGTAGAATTTGCTGGAGCCGAGGTCTCTCGCTAACCAACCAAGTTCTATTCGCCAAAAGTATCTTCAAACGATTTTAACTGATCTGAGGTAGCGAGTAATTCAACATCACAGTCTTTTGGAAATCGAAATTCAGGTGAAAATTTAATAATTGTTTCCTCACCGGTAACCACACCAAGAACCGTGACGCCGGTGAGCAAACCGATCTTGCACTCAGCAAGGGTTTTTCCTGACAAGGATTCCGGGAGCTTCAATCGGATAAATTCGACCCTTCCACCCAGAATTACCGGCTCGCGGCCGAGCAGGATCGACATCACCAGTTCTGCTCCGATCGGTGCGTAGCTCAGAACAAAATTTGCTCCGGCGCGATGAATTGCTTCCAAATTTCGGTCGTGGGTAATACGGCTGACAATTAACAAATCTGGATTTAACCGCCGGCAATATATCGAGAGATAAATGTTTACCGCATCCTGATTGGTAGAGAGTATTACGAGCGAGGATTCCTTGAGTCCGCCCTGCTCAAGCACGTAGCGGTCAGCTGCATCGCCAATCGTCAGGCGATCCGGTATGTCTTCAATTTTGCGCCTGAGTTTCTTATTTGCTTCGATCATCAATACATTCAGATCTTTCTCCTTTAGCGCTCTTCCTGCTGCCCGGCCGACTTTGCCTCCGCCGATTATTAATACGGACTCCGTGCCGGTATTGCCATTCTTTTCTATAAGTTTGTTAAGTTGGTTTATCTGTTCATTGGTGCCGATCCCAACGGGTATGCTTGATTCGGTCAATACCGAATCCGGCTTCGCAGCCTGAAGTATGCCGCGTTTCCAGATTCCAACTATGTTAATTCCAAAATCCTTCCTTAGATTTGATTCCACCAACGTCTTTCCGGCAAACACCGTATCGCGAACCGGGAATTCGATGACTTGCCAATCGTCAAAACTGCGTATCACATTCGTTCTGCTTTCACCTACGCTGATCCTGCTCGCAAGACTTTCCCCGAGTAGGACCTTTAGCGCCAGAACATGAGTTGCGCCGCTCAATTCAAGGATATCGACAGAATCTTCATTATCAGCAATTGCCACGATAGGTATTTCGGCGGCAGCTTCACGGATCGTCAGAATGATATTGCTGTTCACCGTGTCCTCGCAATTTACAAAGACCATGCGGGCATCATTCACGTTCATCTTCTGGTAGGTGGCGAGATTTTCGACATCACCCTGAATTACCGAAATTCCTTCGTGGAACATCTCGGCAGCTTTGGCCGAATCGGTTTCGATAACAAAGTACGGGATTTCCTCCAGGTTTAACTTTTCTATCAGATTCGGAGCGATCGTGTCGTATTGACAAATAATCACATGCCCTTGTGTCTCCTCCGGCACTTTGCGCGGACATCTCGTATCGAGTTGAGCTTCGAGCCAAGGGGCGTAAAACGACTGAATAAACGTAAAGGGGAGCATTATCAGCAGGAGGATCACGCCCGAAAGCAAGACAAGCACACTAAAGATCCGTCCGATGTCGCTTTCGAAGGTGATATCCCCGAAACCAAGTGTCGTCATCACGGTAAGCGTCCAGTAGAAACCCGAAAACCACGAATACTCGCGATCCTCGATATACAGCATGATGAAATGGAAAACGATCGTGTAGGTAAAAATAACGCTGACCAAAAAGATCAGGTATTTTCCGAGTCCCGTGATGTTGCGCCGCATTCCGCGTCGGTTGAGAAAATATGTAACTTGGCTTACAAGAAATTTCATTTAACTAAATTCTTTTTTTCGATAGCTGAGGATAGAAATTCTGTTGACTATAAAGTATGAAAGTATTTACCATCATTCAAATCGAAGAATCGACCCAAACAATTTACCACGTTAATTGCAAATAGAAATCTCGCAGAATAGAATAACAGAATTAATAGATACCAAAACAATTTTAGGAGAACTGAATGATTAGCAAATTAACGCAAATATTGATCGATCTGACACCGATTAGAACTGCGAAAGCGCATTGCGACGGACCGTGCGGAGTTTATGACCCATCTTCAACAAGGGTTCCCGCCGAAGCGGTGCTTTCGATGACCAAGAAGATTCTAGCGCTAGAATCTCCGGACGCGGACGACGCTGCGGGAAAGGCAAAATATGCAAACACGATCGCCCGTTTTATCTCGATCAAGGAAGAGCAGGCGCAAATCGCAAAAGATGAAGCGCTTATCCTCTGGACGGATTATTTTAAGCCTGAGCATCTTGAAAAGTATCCGGATCTCACGGACATCTTTTGGCAAACCGCAAAGCTTTGCTCAGCCTGTAAGCAGGAGGTAAGCCTGGAGCACGCTGAGGAATTGATGGCGAACGTGAAGAAAATTCACGAGATGTTTTGGGATTCCAAGGGCCGTGACGTTCCCTGGTATACAGCCAGTTAAACCGTTGTGGATTAGAATTTGGAATGCGGGTTGCGAATTTTACGGTTTGCAATCCGCATTTCTTTCCGCTTATGAAAGAGCTGCCGAACGCAGGTTATATTGATACAGCGCTGTTGCTATTTGCTTTTCGCTCGCGCTACAGGGTCGAGGGAGATTCGATGCTGCCGCTGCTCGAAGATGGTGATGAGGTCTTGGTGAATCGGCGGGCAGATATTCGTGAGGGCGATATTGTGATCGCGCGTCATCCGCACGAGGACAGTATCGAGATGATAAAGCGGGTTGCGGGTATCTACGACGAGAGATTTTATTCGCTTTTAGGTGATAATCCACCGGAAAGCTCAGACAGCCGTGAATTTGGCCTGGTCGAGGAAAAGCTCATTATTGGGAGGGTGGTGGCGAGACTGGGTTGACCGGCCGCTTAATTACCTTCAGTTTTATCGGCTTGAGATCGTAACCCTTTGCCCGCAGGAGGTTTAAGAGTCCATTTTCGCCGCCAAGATGAGCAGATCCGACCGCAATAAAGACCGCCCCTCCATTCACATGTTTTTCTATCTTTGGAATCCAGGCTTTGTTCCTTTCATCAAGCAGTATGGCTTGAAATTTTGGGTCGACTTTTAATTTGGTCGTAGCGAAATCGAAGAGTTTGTCCGCGTTTTGGCTAAAGTAAATTTCCCGAAGCTCGATAAATTGTGCTTTCCGGGTTGCGGTTTCAGCGATAAACTCTAACATCCGTTTTTTTGTGCTGGTCTTCTTTCTTTCCGATTCGATCAATTTGAATTGTTCTTCAATTGTTTCCAGACCGTAAGTTTTTTTCTGGTTTGATTTCGCGGCATCGACGATTTTCAGTTCATAGGACTCGATTGACTCACAACCCAAAGCTTTTGGACTTGCTGCCAGAACGGCGACAACCGCTTCAAGCGGAAGCCCCTTCATAATTCTTAAAGGAAGGATCGAGTACTTATTCACCGCGCGGACCACCAGATCATTTTCCGATTTTGAAAGCACTTCCGGAAATGGCTTGAGCTCCTTTGGAGGGTTCGAATCGTTTCGCAGCGCTTTGGCGCTTTTCTTTATAACTTCAGGCAGGTTAGAAAGGTCAATTTCCATGACGACATGGTCTGTTGAAGAGACTGCCCTGGCGAGGACGGCCCGTGGGAATTCTTCATCGTCACACATTATGTGAATCGTACCGAAAAGATAAGAGGGTTTTTCGATATTGTTCCCCGTGATCTCAAAGAAGATCGCATCATTCTCTGTTTCGGGCAGGTATTGCGCGTTTGAGACCGCCGCGAGGGAAATCAGGGTTATGAGAAACAATCTGAGAGTATTCATGGACGCTATTGTAGCAAAATTATTCTATACGGAGTGCTAAGTCTCAGCCAATTTTGAGACACGTAACATCCGATCGAAGCATACATTGCTCAACGCCGTCTTAATCGACGGGATTTGATCAAGAGACAAATGTGAACGTTAAGTGATAATATATTTGAATAAACATAGATAGATTTTTGGTTTTTATGATCGAAGAAAAAGTTTTAATAGATAAGTTTGTCGCAAAGAAAAACGGCAAGAGCCGTAAGCGTGAGCGCCTTAAAAAGCCCGATTGGCTCAGGATCAAGATCGGTGATCCGACGAACCAAAACAAGGTTTTGAAATTGATCGAAGGGCTAAATCTGCACACCGTTTGTCAGGAAGCACGTTGCCCGAATATATTTGAATGCTGGACGGATAAAACTGCGACATTTATGCTGGGCGGCGATACTTGTACCCGCACATGCGGTTTTTGCGCGGTGAATAAAGGTAAACCGTCGGATCTCGACCCGGAGGAGCCGACGCACGTTGCCGAAGCCGTGAAACATCTCGGATTGGCACACGCTGTAATTACCTCGGTAAACCGCGATGACTTGCACGATGGCGGCGGCGCTCATTGGGCGGAAACGATCCGCCGGGTTCATGAGATGAATCCCGAGTGCAAGGTTGAGGTTTTGATCCCTGATTTTCAAGGGAACGAAGATGCATTGAATATAGTATTAGACGCCAGACCTGAAGTTCTCAATCACAACACGGAGACCATTGCCCGGCTTTATCGACGCGTCCGTCCGGATGCGATCTATGAACAATCGATGACTCTGCTTGAGCGTGCAGCGCATTTTCGCGATACGCAGTTTCCGAAAATGTTTACAAAAAGCGGGATCATGGCAGGGCTCGGCGAAGAGTTTGACGAGGTCGTCGAACTTATGAAGGATCTTCGCAAGGTGTCGTGCGACATTATGACCATCGGGCAATATCTGCAGCCTTATGAAAAAAGGCTTCCCGTAGAAAGATATGTCACTCCCGAAGAATTTGCCGAATGGAAACGCATCGGCGAGGACATGGGTTTTAAGCATGTTGAATCCTCACCGCTTACGCGAAGCTCGTATCATGCCAGAGAGCAGGCCGAAAGCGGAAATGAGGTTGCTGAAGAAGTATTGACCGGATGCGGTTGATTTCCAATTGAACTTTCGGTGATGCAGTTTGATTAGGGGAGAAGCGCTAATAACTCATTCTATCTTCCTGAAGATCAGGTTTTGCCGGATTTTTGCGTCATCGAGTATTCCAGCTTTGATCTTGTTTTCAAATGCGTCAAGAAACTCGAAACCCAATTCGTCCATGCGGTTGAGCAGATCCGTATAGGTTTTGATATCGCTGTCGTCTTTCAGCATTCTCTCTAGCTTCTGCAATTCGATCTTATATTTTGATTTCTTGATCCGTATATCAACATCCAGGTTGCTTAAAACGCCGCCGTTGGTTGTGGCCACGACTATGTATTTTGGCAATTGGTCAGTGTTTATCTCCTGCGCCGACGCACTGGCGACAAAAAGAAGCGATACGAACAAAACTAACATTTTCGTTTTCATAATCTTTCTCCTTAAAGGTTGATTTTGCGGGGAGTGAAGATCTTTGGACATAAAAAATACCCGCCTCAAAGACTTTCGAGGAGAGTTATATGGAAATACGATTCTTCTGATGAAATGTTTCGGACGGCGAGTTGTCCGGATCAAACAAATACCCGTTCGTTTTGGACGCCAAAAATAGTAACCGTTTTTAAAAAAACGCGTATAAACTGTTAGAATAATCCCCGCTATATATCAAGTTTTTTGGAGAATAATATGAGAATTAGAAATGTGTTTGCATCTTTTTTTGCCGCTCTGCTTTTGCTGGCGGCAGCGGTAACGGTGTCGGCCCAAATGCCAGACGGGGTAAAGAAGATAACTTCGGTCGAGGGAATAACTGAATATCGATTGGATAATGGATTAAAAGTTTTACTTTTTCCTGATAATACCAAGCAGACGGTTACTGTGAATGTAACTTATCTTGTCGGCTCAAAACACGAAAATTATGGGGAAACGGGTATGGCTCACTTGCTCGAGCACCTGGTTTTCAAGGGAACCCCAAAACATCCAAACATCCCTGCGGAACTAACAAAATACGGTGCGAGTCCGAATGGAACGACGAACTCAGACCGCACAAATTATTTTGAGACGGTTGCTTCGACAGACGAAAATCTTGAATGGGCTTTGGATCTGGAAGCCGATCGGATGGTCAATTCATTTATCGCAAAAAAAGATTTGGATTCTGAGTTTAGCGTGGTTCGAAACGAACTCGAAAGCGGGGAAAACAGCCCTTTGCGCGTTCTTTTCCAACGTTCCCTGGCTGTAGCATATGATTGGCACAATTATGGAAAAACAACTATTGGAGCAAGGTCAGACCTTGAGAATGTTCCGATCGATCGATTGAAGGCTTTTTATAAAAAATACTACCAACCCGATAATGCGGTTTTGCTCGTCGCTGGAAAATTTGACGAGATGAAAACACTCAATATCATCAATAAGAAATTTGGTGTGATCCCGAAACCGGAACGGAAACTGCCAAAATTTTACACAGTCGAGAATACTCAAGATGGGGAACGAACGGTTGCGATTCGTCGCAGCGGAGATGCGAAATGGATGACTGCCGGTTATCACGTCCCGCCCGGATCTCACCCGGAAGCAGCGGCTGTTGCAGTTTTAGTTAATTCTTTAACCAATTCTCCTTCGGGCCGGCTTTATAAGAGCCTGGTCGAGAGCAAAAAAGCCGCAAGGGTTTTTGATATAAATTTTGAGTTCAAAGAACCGAGCTATCTGATGTTTTATGCGCAGCTGAATAAGGAAACGGAATTTTCAGCCGCGCAAAAAGCCATGCTGGAAACTCTTGAGACAATCGGCGATAAACCGATGACCAAAGAAGAAGTAGAGCGTGCCAAAACCTCGATCATCAAGAATATTGATTTGACGTTAAACGACCCAAACAGAGTTGGTTTAGGATTGAGTGAGTTTATCGCCCTGGGTGATTGGCGTCTCTTTTTCTTATACAGAGACCGGGTCAAAGCCGTTACGCAACAAGATGTGACGGCCGTAGCGGAAAAATATTTGAAGCGTTCGAATAGAACCTTGGCAATGTTCATCCCGACCGAACCAACAAACATCGACCGCGCCGAAGTTCCGAATATTTCGGATGAAGACATCACGGCAATGGTTAAGGACTACAAGGGAGGCGAAGCGGTTGCTCAAGGGGAAGCGTTTGATCCATCACCTGAAAACATTGATTCACGAACAAGCCGAACAAAGATTGGCGGTTTAAAAGTTGCGTTTCTGCCTAAAGAGAATCGCGGTGATACGGTTTTTGCTAACATGAGGATCCGATTCGGAAATGCGCAGTCTTTGATGAATCGCGGTACCGCGGGAACTTTTGCCGCGCAGATGCTAACCCGGGGAACGTTAAAAAAGACTCGTCAGGAAATTCAGGATGAGTTTGATCGTTTGAAAGCGCGGGTTAATGTTTCAGGCGGAGCGACGAGCGCAAATGTTTCGATTGAAACGACGCGTCAAAACCTGCCTGACGTGATCAAACTCGTTGCCGAAATCTTAAAAGAACCAGCCTTCCCTGAAAGCGAATTTGAAGTCCTAAAAAAGCAGCAGATCACAGCATTGGAAAGTCAGAAAAGCAATCCGCAAAGTGTGGCTATCAACGCCCTGCAGCGACACGTTAATCGCTACGAAAAAGGCGATCCGCGTTACAGCGGAACCTTTGACGAGAGCATCGCGAACTTAAATTCCGTTACTCTCGCCCAGGTAAAAGACTTTTACAAAGATTTTTACGGTGCGTCGGTTGGCGAAGCGGCCTTCGTAGGTGACTTTGATCCAAAGGTGATCACGCCATTGATTCAAGATCTTTTTGGAAATTGGAAGAGCCCGGGCAAATACGAAAGACTGGTGCCCGTTTTATCAGAAATTCCTCCGGTCAATCAAAAGTTTGAAACGCCGGATAAAGCGAATGCGTTTTTCATCGCCGGTTTAGAGCTGAAAATGCGAGATGATAATCCCGATTATCCTGCGATGTTTGTCGGAAACTATATGCTCGGCGGTGGTTTCCTAAACTCGCGTCTTGCGTCCCGGATCCGTCAGAAAGAGGGATTGAGTTACGGTGTTGGGTCACAATTTAGTGCAAGGTCAGAAGATGAATACGGCACTTTTATCGCATTTGCTATTTATGCCCCGCAGAATCTTGTGAAGCTTGAGGCGGCTTTTAAGGATGAGATTCGTAAAGCGATTACTGCGGGCTTCACGAAAGAAGAAGTTGAGGCAGCAAAGAAAGGATTATTGCTTGCTGCTAAAAGACAAAGAGCTACGGACTCTAATATAGCAGCAGCTTTGACATCCGATCTATACCTCGGCAGATCTTTTCAATTTGATAAAAATAACGAAGAGAAAATCGAAAATCTAACGGCAGAAGAAGTGAACGCGGCGGTGAAAAAATATCTCACGCCCGATAAGATATCTATCTTCAAGGCCGGAGACTTTGCCAACGCAAAAGCCTCAAAAGAAGTGAGCAGCTCAAATGAATCGACAACCGGCGGTGGAAAATATGCCGCCCTTGTCGGGACTTATTCACTTCCCAGAATGGGAGAAGTTCAGGTCTCGGAAAAAGGCGGAAAGCTAATCGTAACCGCTGCCGGCCAGCCGCCGATCGAGCTGGTTCCGGTAAAAGATGAGGATCTGGCTTTTGATGCGAAAATTGGAGGTCGAAACGTATTCAAGGTCAATTTCAAGAACGGTGACGATGGTACAGAAATGAATTTACTGATTCAAGGAAATACCGTTACCGGAAAGAAAGTGAAGTAATTGAGCTATATGTAAAAAAAAGGCTCGGGACGTGTGTAGAGGCACGTCCCGTATTTTTGCCTAAGAGATTTCGCTATCGTCGCCGGTTACCTAAAACTTCCAAAACTTCTTCAAGTTTTATCCCCCGCTGAACCATCATTAACATAAAGTAGTAAAGAACGTCAGCGGCTTCGAGTTTGAAATTTTCGTCGTCGGCGTCTCTTGCTTCTATTACCAATTCAACCGCCTCCTCACCCAGTTTTTTCGCGATCTGGTTCATTCCACGTTGTTGGATTTTCGATGTCGGGGACGATTTGCTTGGCTTTTTCTTTCGAGCCTCGGCGAACCCTTCGAGTTCAACCAAGGCATTATCCCGCTCATTTTTTTCGTTGAAGCATGTTTTAACTCTTCGTTTGCAGACCTTTCCATTTGGTTTTGCCTTGATCAAGACCGCGCTGCCAACATGATCGAATAAAACGTCCTCGACCGAAAAGTAGTCACCGGTTGATTCCCCCAATACCACGATCTTATTCTTTTTACCCGTACAAAAGACGACTTTTCCGTCGCGTTTGGTTCTCCGTAAGGCCTTGCGGTTCATAAATCCGTGCATCAAAACCCTTTGTGTTGAGGCGTCCTGTATGATTGCCGGAACAAGCCCATCGCGATGTTTTGAAAAGTCGATTTTCATAAAATTCGGGTCGCTCGTTTGTTTTTGAGTATAGGCTGATCTTTTTGAAAGACGGTTAAAAAGATTTATAATTGAATTTATACAAAATATGTCGGAAGAAAACAAAGAAAAGATCCTGAAAGCTTTTGGAAAGAGGGCGCAACGCTGTTTTGGTTGTTTCGTTGCCTACCATTTTAAAGATATGTATCTGGGCGAAGATGCATCCTACTTTTGCGAAAACTGTAAGGATGAATCTATGTTTCACTTTGATGATTTTTCGAAATTACTCGATATTTCAAAACTCCGCGAAAGTAAAGGCACGCACAATCTTGATTAAGATTCCGTAGAAAAACGGATGAAAAGAGTCACTCTCAAAATTGAATCCGGCTACACATCCGAGAGCATTTCTCTGGACGAAGAGCTCACGATAGGGCGCGCAGAACCTTCCGACCTGGTGCTTGATGATGCCGGGCTGTCAAAGATAAATACCACGATCTTTCGCGACGGTGACGATATCCTGATCGTCGACGAAAACTCCACAAACGGCACATTCCTGAACGGCGAGAGAATCGGCAGCAGGCCCAAAATCCTCTTTGACGATGATGAAATAAAATTGGGGAGTGAAACGCGGGTAAGCATTCGGTTTGGCGAGGAAGGGATTTCCGTTGACCGGCAAATTGAAGAAACGCCGCCAAGCCGGAAGCTTTCAAGAATTTCTCCCGCTGCAGGCACTGTTCAGAATATTCCGGACAGGAACACTGATCGGCCAAAAGAAAAGCCGATGATCCTGCTTGTAGCGGCGGGTTCGACCATGGCAATTCTCCTGCTCGCCGGGCTTGGGATCATTCTCGTAAATTATTTCGGTTTGGACACCGCGGACGACGGCAAACCTCCTCCGAAAAAGGCCAACTTAAGAAAGACCATTCCGCGTATGGTCATCGATCCGTTTGGCGGAAAGGAGCAAGAGGACCTTGCGGAGCTGACCCAGTATTTTGAGGTTCAGGAAAAAGAAATCAAGGTGGATGACCTTGAAGAGATCGCCGGTTCAACCACAACCGGTGTCCCGGGAACTCCAAATCAACCATTATTTAATTACAACGTAAGCATCGAGTTTTTTAAGGATCAATATGCATTAACACGCAAAAGGGTTTGGGGTGATCCTGGAATCGCGACGCCTCGCGAGCTGTGCTGCGGCGTTCCAAAGCAAACAGCAAAGATCCGCGAAATGAAGCAAAGGGGATATGAGCTTCCGATGGATTTTGCGGATCTCGCACGCAAGCGCATGGCCGGGACGCTTATCGAATTGCCGATGGCTACCGATTATTGGGTGCTTGATGTTGGCGGGAGTTCGACCAAAGCTCCGTTTACAAGTTTTGAGTTCGAAACCGGTGAGACACCGGTTCAACCCGGATCTGCTGATTATAATGACCTTCAGAGACTTGCTTCGAATTTTTCCGGCGTCAGATACGATCTAAACAACCCGACGCACCGCCGGCAGATGAAGATACGGC
>JABDJV010000429.1 GCA_013003295.1 Pyrinomonadaceae bacterium
GGTGGCAGCCGCTTCGGCTGACGGGGTGGTTGTTTCCACAGTAAAAACGCAACTCACTACAGGGACTACTTTCGAAGGAGGGGTGGCAGCCGCTTCGGCTGACGGGGTGGTTGTTTCCACAGTAAAAACGCAATTCACTACAGCGGATTCCCACCAATTAAAATAACCTCAAATCTTGCTAGTAAATAACAGCAGCAACCACCCCGCGGCTGAAGCCGCACCCCTCCTTCGGAAGGAGGGGAGTTGGAATTGATCGGAGACATTTTCCTTTTTCACTTTTGGTTCCTTCGCCTGGCGGCTCACCGCTTACTGCTCACCGTCCTACCCGCCAGCCCCATGACACTTCTTGTATTTCCTGCCTGATCCGCACGGACATTTCTCGTTCGGCTTGACCTTGGGCTGATCCCGAACAAACGGCGTTGACTTAAGTGCCTCTTCGCCAGCCGCCTGAACATCCTCGTAAGCGCCGGTGAATGCCATGCCGGCCGCCTGTTTCTTGGCGCGTTGGCGTTCAAGCCGTTCGAGACGCTCGAGTTCTTCCTGCTCATCCTGAGTCACGATCTCTAAGTTAAACAACGAACGAACCGTATTGGTATCGATGCGGTCAAGCATATCCTGAAACATATCAAAACTCTGCTTTTTATATTCCACAAGCGGGTCTTTTTGCCCGTAACCAACCAGGCCAATGCCCTGTTTGACGTGGTCGATCGTCAGAAGATGATCCTTCCACTGCGAATCTATGATGTTCAGCATGATGTATCTCTCGTATGCGCGTAAAGATTCCTCGCCGCCTGCCTTTTCTTTTTCCGCATAATCAGCAGATGCCTTCTTCCAGATCGCTTCTTCGATCTCTTCGCTGGTCATTTCGTTGTAGTTAACCCCTGCATCGACAGCCGGGTCGACCGAATAGATATTTTCGACCTCGGCAGCATAGGTATCAACATCCCAATCCTCGGGAGCTACTTCCGGATTCAAAAAGTAGCCGGTCAGGTCCCTGAGCAGATCCCGGGCGACACCATTTTCTCCGAGGAGATATTCGCGGTGTTCGGGCTGGAACATCAGGTCACGGCGCAGTTTGTAGATCGTGTCGCGCTGCTTGTTCATCACGTCGTCATATTTCAAGACGTGCTTACGGGTTTCAAAGTTTCTAGCCTCAACCGCCTTTTGTGCTCTTTCGATCTGTTTCGAAACCGTTTTGGATTCGATCGCAACGCCTTCTTCCATTCCGAGCCAACTCATCATCGAGCGAACCTTATCGCCGGCAAATATGCGCATCAGATCATCTTCAAGCGACAAGAAAAACCTGGTTTCTCCGGGATCACCCTGCCGACCCGAACGCCCGCGAAGCTGGTTATCGATTCGCCTTGATTCGTGTCTTTCGGTCGCGAGAATATATAAACCGCCCGCCTGAATGACCTCTTCATGTTCGGCCTCGACGACACGCTTCGCTTTTGCAAGCTCGGCGGCAAATTGCTCTTCGCTCGCATCTTCCGGATTTATTTCCTGGCGTTTCAGGTAATCCTTTGCCAAAAATTCAGGATTACCGCCAAGGATAATGTCAGTTCCGCGGCCGGCCATGTTGGTCGCGATAGTAACGGAGCCTTTTCGGCCCGCTTGTGCAACGATCTCGGCTTCCCGCTCGTGATATTTGGCGTTCAAAACATTGTGCGGAACGCCCATTTTCTCAAGTTTCCTCGCAACGAGCTCGGAGTTTTCCACCGAAACCGTTCCGACCAATACGGGCTGTCCCTTCGCATTTGCTTCTTTTATCTCACCGCAAACCGCATCCCATTTTTCGGGTAATGTTCGGTAAATAACGTCGGGTTGATCGACACGTGCAGTTGGACGATTTGTGGGAATAACGATAACGCTAAGTCCATAAACTTCCTGAAATTCTTCCGCTTCGGTCTCCGCCGTACCGGTCATTCCCGAAAGCTTTTCATACATACGAAAGTAGTTTTGGAGCGTGATCGTGGCGAGAGTTTGATTCTCGCGTTCGATGTTTACGCCTTCTTTTGCCTCTACAGCCTGGTGCAGCCCGTCCGACCAGCGCCTACCGGCCATTAAACGACCGGTAAAGTCATCAACGATGATCACTTCACCTTCCTGCACCACATAATGATGATCCACCTTATACAAAGTGTGCGCTTTCAAAGCTTGCTCGACGCAATGCAGTAGATCCATATTCGTCGGATCATATAGATTATCGACACCTAACAGACGCTCGGATTTTGATACTCCCTGCTCGGTTAAAACAGCCGAATGGTTTTTTTCGTCAACAAGATAATCGCCTGTGGTTTTTTTGGTTTCTTCGTCTTTTTCGCCTTTTTCAAGCTTTGGAATGATCTCGTTGGCAACGTAGTATTTGTCCGTCGCCTCATCTGACGCACCGGAAATAATAAGCGGGGTTCTGGCCTCGTCGATCAGGATCGAATCGACCTCGTCGATGATCGAAAAGTAATGATCGCGCTGAACCAGAGATTCAACATCAAACTTCATATTATCGCGAAGATAATCAAAGCCGAATTCGTTGTTGGTTCCGTAGGTTATGTCACAGTCGTAGGCCTCTTTTCGCTCGACGTCGTCCATATCGTTTTGGATACAGCCGACGGTCAAACCCAAAAAGCGGTGAATTTCACCCATCCATTCGGCGTCACGCGAAGCGAGATAATCATTTACGGTGATAATGTGAACGCCGCGTCCGGTCAATCCGTTTAGATAGGCAGGCAGGGTGGAAACAAGCGTTTTACCTTCACCCGTTCGCATCTCAGCGATCTTACCTTCGTGCAGGACCATTCCGCCGACGATCTGCACATCGAAATGGCGCATCCCGGTCGTCCGGACCGAGGCTTCACGAACCACTGCAAAAGCCTCCGGCATGATCTCTTTCAATACTTCCTGCTCGCGCTTAAACCGCTCGTCTTTATCCTCGATTCCTTCGAGTGCGTCTTGAATACGTTGCTTATATTCGTCGGTTTTCGCACGTAATTGCTCATCAGAGAGCTTATTAATACCCGCTTCGAGTCCGTTGATATACTCGACCGCGGACTTTGAATCCTTTAAATACTTATCCGTTTCCGTACCGAATATTTTCTTTACGATTTTATCTGCAAAACTATTTACAGCCATAATTCCTCTTAGCTAAACCGCGCTTGCGGCTGATCTGGTAGGGATCTGCCTACCAAAAAAAGCAGATCACAAATATGAAAGGTTATCTTGCCGCTTTCAGCAGCAAAACTAAAGATTGTAACGGATTTTGGCGAAAAGAACAGCGGCCTAAGAAAAGCCTGTTTCGCCTTACGGAATCTTATTTATAAAGAGGCGCGCGGAAGATTTGAGTTTGTTAAAACCTGATTGTTTTCAAAGAAATCTATATCTTCCCGGATCTGAGAATTGCGGTTTACAGGGACCGTATTCGATCTTTCAAGGCTGCGCGGCGCAATTCCGGAATTTGAAAAGGGTAAAACTTCCTGGGTTTTATATTTCGACTTAAATTTGAGCTTAGAAATTACGCTGCTCGAATTTGTGCGAATCTCAAAGCGCTGGGTCTGGGAGTTTTTTTGTTTTGCCGTCTGCGCCAAGACCTGCGGCGAAGCACCTACCAACACCAATCCGAGATACACGGAAAGCGTCGTTAGAAAGTAAACTGTATTGTGGTTTCTAGTCTTGCTCACTTAGCTGATTTTTTATCTTTACCGGCGAGATCGGCCGTACCGCTTGGCTTTGCTTCAATCTTCTCGCCTTTCTGCTCTTTTTGTTTTTTTGCCAAGGCCTCGGTAAGCTTCCGGTTCATCATTTCCTGAGCTTCAGGTTTTGGCATTTGGAAGTCCAGGAAAAATACCTTGCCGCGAGCTTTGGGTGCTTTGGCAGCCTTTAAAAGTTGAGTTTCATCCTCACCAAGTTTTTTCAACTTCGCCAGGGAAATCAGTCCATTGATCCCGCTTGCCAAAGTCTTCGCTTCATTTTCAGTCTTTGCAATTGACTCGATCCTAGCGACCAAATTTTCCTCATTTTGCATGAGCGTAATTGTTACGTCCTTAACGCCCAGATCACTCAAATACGCAAGCCAACCGCTGTCACCAACGGCTTCGAGCGCCGATTTGGCAACATTGATCATTTTTTGATCTCCCTGGTCGCTTGCCGGGTCAAACACGGAACCTTTAGCCAGTCTGCCGTTCTCAGTTAATTTCGCTTTTAGTCTGACTCTAAACTGGTTATTGAGGTCAACCTCTTTTTTCGACCATTTATCGACGATATCGGCGGCAAAATCCTCAAGCGGCTTCTTATTTATCTCTACTTCTTTTACCGGATCGCTCTTAACGGCGGTATTCTCTTCAAGCGGATTCTTTTCCGGCTTTTTGGTTTCGTCGTCTTTCTTATCCTTTTTGTCTTTATCGTTCTTCGCCGTCTTTTCATCCAGTTCAGGAAGCTTTGAAGGTGAATCATTTTTTAACTTGTCGTCTTTCTTGTCTTTTTCATCGACGATCCCGAACGGATTGTCGGGCAGCTTCCCTGTTACGGGCCTTCGGTTACGTTTTGGCAGCCGTGGCGCCCGCGCGAGCAATCCACCGCCGCTATTTGAGGCAGGCGGGGTGGGATTTGTAAACACGGGATTTGGAGTCGAGGGTACGGTATCGAAAGTGGAGTCAGGCGGAAATGCTAAATCATCCTGCAGCTGATCTTCGGGATTGGCAACCTGAAAGTATCCTTCGGGATATGCAAACTGCGGCCCAACACCGGTCTGATCGATCCAAACCACCTCTGCGTCATCGATCTCTGTTTTTGTATAATCTTTTACAACGTAATCTTTATCACCGGAATAGAGTCTCGCTCCGACATAGACCGTGTCGAGCACCTGGCAAACTTTGCTTACAAACGGGCTGTCGCATGCCCTCGAATTCAACAGGCTCGTGTTTGCCAACACACCAAAAAACAAAACGTTTATAACTGCCGATGCACCGATGATCTTATAAAACCGGGGTGTGAGATCCCAGCTTTTTATTTCGTAATTCTGCAGTAAATTCAGCTCTTCCATAGTCTTTTTCAATATAACTTTTTCAAAAATTCAGAAATGCCTCTTGCCAAAGCTATATGACGCTTTTCTCCGCAAAAAAGTTGCGAAGGAATCAATAATTTTAGCACTTTTGTCCGATAAACCAAAGAATTCGACAAATCGTTTATTTGCAACTAATATCAAACCAATGGCAAGAAAACGCAGAGGTAAATCCCGCCATTCGGGCAAGCCAAAAAAAAAGAACAAATCGCGTTCTAATTCCGGCTACTTTAAGGAACGAAAACGAAGAGGAGATTTTGCAGAAGGCGACCGAAAGCCGGGTATCTCTGAAGCGCAGAAAGAATCGCTAAAAAGGCTTTTGAGCGGGATCGGGATCCCGGAGCCGCAGCCTTTTGTCCCCGATGAATTCCAGACCGATGCGCTGGAAGCCATTGAAACAAACGATGTTCTCGTAACCGCGCCGACCGGCAGCGGAAAAACCTGGATCGCCCGTGAAGAAATCCGAAGGCTGCTGGCTGATAGAAAGCGGGCCTGGTATACCACGCCCTTAAAGGCCCTGACAAATTCGAAATATGCAGAATTCGGCGAGGAATTTGGCTCGGAAAATGTAGGGATTCTAACCGGTGACCGCAAGGAGAATGCCGATGCTCCCCTGATCGTCGGTACGACCGAGATCTACCGAAATCAACTTTTTGACGCATTGCGCAGCGGCGAGCAAGTAAATACCGATTTTGTGATCATTGATGAGGCGCACTATCTGGCCGACGAATATCGCGGACATGTTTGGGAAGAGGCAATAATCCTATCGCCGCCGCGAATTCGTTTGCTCCTGCTATCGGCAACTATCGGAAACGCGAAAGAATTTGCCGGCTGGATCGAAGAGGTCCGCGGCACTAAGGTTGAGATAATTAATCGTGCGGGTTCAAGACCGGTCGAGTTGAGGGCTGCTTTTTTAGCGCCAAATACTCAGCTCTTTCCCCTCGTTAATGACGAAGGAAAATACAATCGGGTGATCAACCAATTTGCCCGAAAGGACAACGACCAGGGCAGGTACCGACGAATAAGAAGATAAGTAGGAGCGCGAGCGCGTGTTCCTCACGCGAAATTTCTCGATATTAAAATTAAAGTCGACGAACTGTTTTACATCAGCCGGAGCGCGAGCATCCTTGCTCGCACGCGTGTTCGACACGCGGATTT
>JABDJV010000268.1 GCA_013003295.1 Pyrinomonadaceae bacterium
TCCAAGTACTGCTGGGGGAAAAGATCCGCACGGGTGGACAGCAGCTGCCCGAGTTTTATAAACGTGGCTCCGAGGTTCTCGAGGTCAGTCGCAAATTCATCTGCTTTCTCGCTTTCTTCCGAAGTTACCTCTCCATCGGACGGGGCAAAATCGCTCAAACCAGCCTGTTGAACCAGGTCGGAACGACCGTATTTGATCAGGAGTATCGAAATATCCTTATAACGCTTTATCTTTTCAATTTTTTCGCCAATTTTCATAATTTTATGCCTAAGCCATCCTTTTTTATTATCGTTGGTTATACAATATAAAATTCAACTTTCGATATCGTGACGTTTTATCATTCCGTAGAGTCTTGGTCGGTATAGCCCCAGGAGCTTTGCAGCCGCGCGTTTATTACCATTAGTTTTTTCGAGTGCCGCCTTAACGACTCCGTATTCAAGAGAGCTAAATACATCTTTACGTTTACCATTGTCCTTGTCGATACCGGGCATTTTCTCGATCACAATGTCACCAATCTTTTCAAAAAACTCCGTCTCGTCGTTGGCTGAGAATTCCTCTGAGCCTGCGAACGTGGAACCCGGACCCAATGATTCACTACCAGTTTTTTCTTCTCCGGAAAGTGGAGTGCGCGAAACGGAATTCGTCTCGCCAGGTAGGTGGTTGGTTTCTGCAGAATCCGGAATATTTAGCTTTCCTATCTCGTTCTTTTTTGTCATCAGAACGGCACGCTCGATTACATGCTTAAGTTCCCGAACATTTCCGCGCCAGTGATAATTCAACATTTGCTCATATGCAGTTTTGGAAAAGGATTTGTTCTTTTTATTGTACTTATCCGAATAAATCTCCAGGAAGTGTTCGGCAAGCATCGGAATATCGTCCGAACGCTGCCGTAGTGGCGGAATTCGAATCTCGATTGTATTAATCCGATAGTAAAGATCTTCTCTTAAATTTCCCTCACGGATAGATTCAAGCGGATCGCGATTTGTTGCCGAGATGAGGCGGAAATCCGAATCGATAGCGGTTTCACTTCCGACTTTGTAATACGATTTTTCCTGCAAAACCCTTAGTAATTTCGGCTGTAGCTCGGGCGGCATTTCGCCAATTTCATCGAGAAGTAAGCTCCCGCCTTCAGCCTTCCCGATCAAACCGAGTTTATTTGTGTTTGCGCCTGTAAATGCTCCCTTAACATGCCCAAACAATTGCGATTCAATTAGTTCCTTTGGCAAGGCCGAACAATTGACCTTTACAAACGGTCGTTTAGAGCGGTTACTCTTATAATGAATCGCATTGGCTATAACCTCTTTACCGGTACCCGACTCGCCCAAAACAAGTATATTCGCATCTGATTCTGCTACATTCTCAATGATCTCATAAATATCTTGCATCGCACTGCTGCCGCCAATAATGCCTTGATAGGAATCTACACTGGTTAATTTCCCGCGAAGCTCGCGGATCTCGGCAGCCTGGGATTTTCGCTCGATCGCTTTTTCGATCAAAACCAAAAGTTCATCAAAATTGATCGGTTTTTCGACGTAGTAAAAGGCACCCGCTTTCGTCGCCTCGACCGCCCTTGTCGCCGAGCCGTCGCCGGTGATCATTATTATTTCCGTTTCCGGCGCGATCCCTTTGCAGATTCCCACCATCTCGATACCGCTGATATCCGGCAGGTTCAAATCCGTTAAGATTATGTCGAATTCGTTCTCTTTTACGAATTTTTCACCCGTCTTGCCGTTTTCTGCGGTGAAAACGGAAAAACCCTTCGATTCCAGTTGATACTGCATCAGCTCTAGCGTGGCAACATCATCGTCGATAACAAGCGCTACTTTTTTCATTGATATATTGCAATTATTTATTGGATCTAGTGTGTCTTACCTAAATAGTATGATTTAAATAGTCCAAAGGAAAAGGCCCGACGTTCATCAAGCCTTCTTCCTTAAGATCCATCCAGTCGATTGCTCTAGTTTGATCTTCGTCCAACCAAATAACCGACAATTATCCCAGCGAGAGCGGCCACAGTGACCGTTACTTCCGGCTTTCTTTTTACGCTAGAGATGGCTTTGTTTCTGATCCGTGCGGGGTCCAGATTTCGAACGTATTCGGAAGATTTTTCAAATGTGTCCGCAGCCCTTTGACCAAGCTCATAAGCCTTATCAATGGTTCGCTGGGAAAGATTTTCCGCTTTGTAATCGTTCGGGTTGGCGACGTCGTCTAACGTTTCAGCTTCTTTGCCCCGACTTTCATTTCCATTTTCTGCATTCTCGGGAGCTTGTTCCGCGTTGGGATCAGATTTATCTGACACTTCGTCCTGGGCTCTTTCCCGTTTTATGTTCGTATCTTCTACTTGCTCGATTTTTTCCTTTTTGTCTTTCGCTCGTTTAACTGCAGTGTTTTTCTTCATGGTCTCCTCCTAGTTAGTATTAGTATCTGACTTTGCACAGAAGCAAGCTTCGTTCCAAAACGGAATTATCAATCTAAAACTGTTTGCCGCAGTGTGTCCTCCGACCAAGATGTGGCGCAAAATCTATCGATTGCATTGATTTCATACAAAATAAAAGTGTAGTAATTCAGGAA
>JABDJV010000434.1 GCA_013003295.1 Pyrinomonadaceae bacterium
GCTACAAAGTAGTAAACCTTGGTATCAAACAAACAATTGATGCGATCCTTGAGGCCTGCGACGAACATAAACCGGATGCGATCGGAATGAGTGGATTGCTTGTCAAATCGACCCTCGTAATGCGAGACAATCTGGAAATCATGAATGAGCGAGCCGTTTCGACACCGGTTGTTCTTGGCGGAGCAGCTCTAAACCGCCGTTATGTCGACAATGATCTCATTCCACTTTTTAACAGCAAATTGTTCTACGCGCGCGATGCTTTCGATGGTCTTAATGCGATGGACGAATTAACTCAAAAGGAAGATTCACCGCTGAGACGCAGAGACGGAGAGAAAGAAAAATCAAAAACAGCGATTGCGGGAAATGGCAACGCCGGGAACGCGGACGATCCCGGGAACGCAGGCGACCCGCCTGCAATGAGCGTAAAGCGCGAACAACCCGTGAATATCCAGACAGTATCAGACGAAGAAGACCTCGTCGGTGAAGATGCAAAACTCGGTCGGCAAGCCGCCCGGGTCTCCACGAAACAAACCGGCGACTCAACACACACGACGAAATCCGATGTCCAGCCCGTCGCCGAGTTACCGACCGCGCCATTCTACGGCTCGAAGGTGGTCGAGATCACGGATCTGACGAAGATTTTTGATTTCATCAATGAGACCGCCCTTTTTAAAGGGCAATGGCAGTATAAGCAGGGCCGCAAATCGCCTGAGGAATATCATAAAATAGTCGCGGAGACGGTGCTTCCAAAATACAAAGCGATCAAGGCAAAGGCGACACGGGATAAACTGCTTGAAGCAAAACTGGTTTACGGATACTACCCGTGCCAATCCGAAGGTAACGATCTGATCATTTTCGAAGATGACGAAAAGACCGAAAGAATGCGATTTACCTTCCCGCGTCAGCCGAAAGAGCAAAGGGGTACGAAAAACTTGTGCCTTGCTGATTTCTTCGCGTCAAAAGAATCGGGCAAGATCGATGTCGTGCCGTTTCACCTTGTAACCATGGGCAGAAAAGCGTCCGAGCATTCAGCGAAGCTGTTTAAGGACGATGACTACACAGAATATCTTCTATTCCACGGACTTTCGGTTGAATCGGCCGAAGCATTGGCTGAAATGTGGCATCAGCGAATTCGCCAGGAACTCGGGATCGACGGAGATGATGCTGACGACGTTAATAAGTTATTCAAACAGGGTTACCGTGGATCGCGTTTTAGCTTTGGTTATCCGGCCTGCCCGAATATCGAAGATCAGACAAAACTATTCGAATTGCTAAAACCCGAAAGAATTGGTGTAGCACTAACCGACGAATTCATGCTCGAACCCGAACAATCGACCTCGGCGATCATTTCGCATCATCCGGAGGCGAAATACTTTAATGTGGGGTAACTATGAGGAAGATCATTTATTACGTCGCTATGTCTATTGATGGTTTCATCATGGATTTCCACGGGAACATGGAGAAATTCGTCACCGGCGGTTCCGGCCTGGAGCAATACCAAAATGACCTAAAAAGCTTTGATACGGTCATTATGGGAAGAAAAACTTACGAATTCGGATATGAATACGGGCTCGAGCCGGGACGGGCGGCCTATCCGCACATGAAACACTACATCTTCTCATCGACCTTGAAGTTTGAAAGCCTTGATGAAGCAGTCGAAATTTGCGAAATCGATTTAGCTGCGGTTAAGAGAATCCGAAGTGACCCGGGAACTGACATTTATTTATGCGGAGGAGGAGAATTTGCCGGTTGGCTTCTCGAAAACGAACAGATCGGTGTTTTGAAAATCAAACTAAATCCGCTTATTTTGGGAAATGGAATCAAACTATTTGGAAATTCGAAAAAGGAAGTAAAGACAAAGTTAATCAGTGGCCGGGAATACGATCATGGGCTTCAGATCATTGAGTATGATGTAATCTATTGAAACTGTTTTGAGACTTTTGCTACAATTTCAGCACTCGCTAAACGCCAATATTTAACACGGAGGAGGAATCAGTATTGTGGAAAAATTGACATATTCAGTCGAAATTAGCGCGAATCCCGAAAGAGTCTGGCAAATCTTATGGACGGACGAGACATACCGGAAATGGACAAAACCGTTTCACGAGACATCTTATGCCGAATCCGATTGGAACGAAGGCAGCGAAATTCTTTTTTTGACCGAAGGCGGAGACGGCATGTACAGCGTGATCGAAAAGAAGATTCCAAACGAATATATTTCGTATAAACACGTTGGAATGCTGAAAAACGGGGAAAAAACTCCTTTTGACAAGGATGGAGCAGACTGGACCGGTGGTGTCGAAAGCTACAGGCTGGAAAAAGAAAATGGGAAAACGCTCCTTACAGCTGAAACCGATAGCGTAGAGGAATATAAGGATTTCTTCGCTGAAAAATTTCCGCAGGCCCTGGGTTTGGTTAAATCGCTCGCTGAGGAATCCGATTAATTAGCCGACGAGATTAATTTTTACGAGCAACGAGTTCTTTTGCCGTTTTGTCAAAGTTCGTTTTGTTCACTCCGATCAGGTCGTCGAGGGCTTTGAAGTACGCATCTTCTCCTTCTCCGCACCTCAATAGTTTTATAATTCCTTCAAATCCATTTAACCTTTCAACCTCGTCACAAAACAAGCTTGTAATAGTTGATCTAACCGACAACAGATCAAAAACTTCCTGCGAAACCTCTTCCGACAGCGGATGAAATACCCGCGGATCTTTCTGAAATAGCTGGAGCAAATCGGCTTCGGAATTTTCGGCAAGATATTCTCTTAAACATCCGGTCAATTCATTTCTCGTAATTACATCGCCATTTATTTTGGCGTAATATGCATCGGCAATGCTGTTGGCATAGCCTTCCTCGGCGATAAAGTTGCGATCTTCTCCGCTCGGAAACTCTGATTCGATGTACATGTGAAAGACATCGTGTTCAAAATTCTCGGTATTCAGACCCGTAATTATCGTATTATCAAACGATTCGCTCGATTGGACCGTACCGGCACTCTTTGCGTCATAATCGATCCCGAGAACCCATTGCACCTCATCATAATTGGAACATTTGAAATAGTTCAGTTTTTTTGCGGCGAGTCCAAATTTCTCTGCAATTTCCTCATTTTTTCGAACAAAGCTCTCGGCAATTTTCTCATTTAGGGAATCTTGGTAATAGTATCGAACGCTGCTGATCGTCTTTTTCTTCCAGGATCTCGTCCGGTATTTCAACGGTGAAGAAAAAACCATCGCTTCGTTTTTCGCAGAAGCAATGAACGAAACGATGGCGCCTAGATTCGAACCGTCCTTAAAGGCAATTTTTACAAGATATTTGTTTGAATCGATCGGATATAGATTTATCAGCTCTCTTCGCGGGCTTTTTAGTCGTGTTTCAACAGACTTTATTTCTCCAAAGAGAAAGCAGCTTTCAGAGAAACCGTTTCGGTCTACAAGGCCCGTATCCTCATCTCCCGATCCGGCACTGTCCAGTAGCTGAGCCAACGGGTCCACGATTCGGGACTGGATCGGTTCTGATATATGAAAGTTAGTTTCACCCGGCAATTCAATCCTTTCCGTTTTTGTTTTCATAGAGTATATAAGTAAGCAGACTGGTAGGTGACTTCTGTCTTGTTCATCGTCTCTAGCATAACCTTTAATCTGCCTCTAAATAAAAGCCGATCGCCAGAAAAGCGCTTAAATACTGGCACCCGTATCACTTCTGGTAGTTTTCAATTACTTATTACTTAGCTAAAATCGATTTATCATGTCAATCGAAGTTTATAAACTATGCGAAAGCGATCCTTTACTGGCGAAGTCACTTTTCTGTTGGTTCCAAGAAGATGACGGAGTCGAAGACCTTACCGCTGCGTCAGATGAATATCTCAAAAAACTGCTTTCCCGGGACGATTTTCATACGATCATCGCTATCAACGGCGATAAGATCGTCGGGGGATTGACCGCTTACGAACTAAGCGGCTACAAAAACGAAGAAACAGAGATGTATCTATTTGAAATGGGTGTTTATGATGCATTCCGAAGACAAGGAATTGCAACCCGCCTGATCGAAACGCTCAAAGATATTTGCCGGGTGAAAGGGATCGAAGAAATGTTTGTCGGGGCTTGGGCTGATAACGTCCCCGCGTTGAAACTCTATGAAAAAACCGGCGGCAAGGGCATCAAAGTTGTCGAATTTACCTATAAGCTGAAAGAGGAAGGTTAGGGGCAAGCGCTTGGGTAAGAAAAGAGGCCTCTGTGCTCAGCATCCGAGAGCAAGCTCAACCCCCAATTTTAATTAGTTTCTGCAAGTCGTTTCATCACGTTAAAAACTAACCGGGTGGTAGATCCTAAATAACCGAGGTCGATCGTCTCAAAGGTATCCGTGCCTTTGTGGTAGTGCGGGGTCGTGTCGTCGTTTTTTATATTCCTCGGTCACACCGATCGCATTGAAGCCGATTTCCCGAAAAGCAGTATGATCAGTTGAGGGTACATTTGTTTTATGAACCGTTATCGAGAGTTTGGCAGCTTCTTGACGATACGCTTTTTCAAGTGCAGGAGTCGGGAGTTCGATCTCGATAGCCTTGTCTCCGTCAGCATCCCAGCCCATCTGATCGACCGTGTGCGCGGAATGCAGGTTCATACCGTCTCGCTTTAGCTTTCGGGCAAACATCCGGCTTCCGATCAGTCCGCGCTCCTCCTGATCGAAAAAGACGATAATGAAATTTCGCTTTCGTTCGTTTAGTTTTAATATCTGCAACGCAACACCGAGTACAAGCACGGTTCCCGAAGCGTTGTCATTCGCTCCCGGACTTCCCTTCACCGAATCGTAATGAGCGCCAAGCAGCACGTATTCATCTGATTTAATCGTCGCCGGAATTATTGCATAAATATTCGTACCTTGCTTTGGCGTGTTTACATGCCCCAACTCGGTGGTGTAGGAGTGCCGCTGGGGTTTGATTCCCTCTTGCCTTAGTGAACGATATAGAAGGTTTGCCGAGGCTTTTCTGGCAAAAACGCTGTATCGGTCGGTCAGTTTCACCTCGCGCTGCCTTTTAAGCGTCCTTTTTTCATTTCCGATTTCAAAGGATACTTTTACGGCTTTTTTCCCGGTAAGTTTTGCGAGCAACTCAATTTGGGCAGCAGACGCAAAATCCTTAGAAGCGGGGACCGTCTGACCAGCGACGGCAATCGACAAGATATAAAAAAATAAAACGGCTCCGATGATCCTACCGAAATTAACCATCAAAATTTACCCCAAAAAGCATCAGTTTCTCATTATCTTCGGGAATGTCGATCATCTTCTCAAACTTCAGCCCGATCTTTTCGAGAAGCGCGATCGACGCTTTATTGTCTTTGACCGTGATCCCAACAATTCTTTTTAAACCGAGCTGGTCTCTTCCATATTCAAGCGTCGCCAGCGCGATCTCGGATCCGTAGCCAGTAGCAGCAAAATCCGGCAGCATCGCAAACCCTATGTCGATATCGTCAAGTGTGTCCCGATTTACAAGTCCGCACATACCTATCGGCACACCAATGAATTTGAGCTCAACCATTGAAAGTCCAAAACCGTTTTCAGCATAGCTCTTTACCGGACCCTCGCTGAGATACGATTTTGCGTCATTGATCGTTTTAACTTTTTTATTACCGATATATTTGAGCCAACCCGGCGAATTTAGGAGTTCGAGAATAAATTCGGCATCGTCCAGGTCAAATTCGCGCAGGATGAGGCGTTCCGTCTCGAGTATCTTCTTCGACACTTTTGAAGCGATTCCGCTCATACCCTACTCCTCGCCGCCGCCCGTCTCTTCCTCATTAGAATCAATGATCAAATCCTCGCAAATTCGAACCAGACGGTTAGTAAAGATCGCCAGATCACGAAGTTCGCCGAGGTGATTGAAATAAAGCTGGCTGTTTCGGGTGCCGATCTCGCGGTTTTTGATTCGTTTGATCTGACCTTTTCTAATTGATTTGAGACGCTTCTTAAACGAGCCCATTTCGTCGCGAAGCTGTTTCGCCAGCTCGGCATCAAAATCTTGATAGACGGCAATCGTCGAAACCATCCAGCCTTTTAGGTCTTTCGCCACAGAAACCAGCTCCTCAATTTGAACCGGAAGGAGCGGCTTATGGTTGTTATCTACATGGTCCAGACTTGGCTTTACAATGTTGTAGACGTGATTTGCCATCTCATCGAGGTAGTCTGTGATCAGGATATAGAAATGAGCGGTTTCAAAATCACTCTCTTCCATTTTATCGAGAATAAAATTAACGCTGTTTTTCCTGCGGCGGGTTCTTTTATTGAGCTTTAGGAAATCTTTGTATGTCAGATTCAATAGATTGAGATCTTCGCCTGACAATCCTTCAAGCGAATCGTCAATCATCTTTGCGAAGGCAGTCAAAGCGTTTTTCACACGCTTACCGCATATCTCTAAAACATCGCCTTTTGTAAGATCACCGTCCGCGATACTGCGCTCCAAAGCACGCTGGTCCTCGATCCGCTTCCCATGGTGCCGGTGGGTTCGAAACATTACAATTCCGGCTACAACAAGGACCGGCAATACCGCATAGGCTCCACCAAAATAAAACACTACCGCGATAACAAACGCCGCGGAAAAAGCTGAAAACGCTGTGAAAAACCACCCACCGACCACGGACAGAACCCCTGAAACACGGTAAACGGCGCTTTCCCGCCCCCACGCTCCGTCGGCTAGTGAAGTGCCCATGAAAACCATAAATGTCACGTAAGTGGTTGAAAGAGGTAGTTTGAAATTTGTACCAATAGAGATCAGAATGCTCGCCACAACAAGTGTGGTTGCAGCCCGGATCATGTCAAAAGAAGGCGCTTCCAGGCCAAGACTTGCCTGTTTTGAAATAAAGGGGCGCTCATCGAAACGCCTGATAACCGCCTGCTTCAACCCGGTCGGCAGCGAATTATTCACCGAAATTGCCACCCTGCTGAATGTCCGGACGAGACTTCGCGATGCAGCGTATGATGTAAAACGCTCATATCCGTCACTTTGCCGCCCGAGATCAAGCGAAGTCTTGACAACTGAACGGGCCTTGGCGGACCAAAAGAGTGTGATAACCATGACAATACCGGCGAACAGCAGGAGATAGGTTGGGGTCGGAACCTTTCCGGCCAAGTCGGTCATTAAGAAATTATCGGCGGCGGTGCCGCTAAGTGACCAGATTTCGTAGGAGTTGTAACCCGCCAGCGGCACACCAATAAAATTCACCAGGTCGTTTCCGGCGAATGCCATCGCCAATGAAAAGGTTCCGATCAACACGATCAGCCGCAATATGTTGACCTTTGTAAACAGAGTGAACATTGAGAGAATCACGGTCCAGACCAAAAAACTCACGCCAATTATGTACCAGGTATTTTCGTTGATCGCATCCTTCGTCGCACCGCTCATAAACGACGCACCTTTGGCTCCTTTTACGATCATGAAATACGTCATGGCAGCAATTGCAAAGCCGCCCCAAACGCCGCCAAAATATTTAAAACTGTTTTTATAATCGAAAGAGAATAAAAGCCTGGTGAGATATTGAGCTATTACTCCGGCGGTGAAAGCGACTACCACGGAAAGCAAGATGCCCGCAATGATCACCAGCGCTTTATCCGAGTTTATGTAATTACCCATTTCAAGCCCGTTCGGGGCCGTGTATGTCTTGATTACCGCAAAGGCCGTTGCCGCGCCAAGAAGCTCAAATACGATCGAGACCGTCGTCGAGGTGGGCATTCCAAAAGAGTTAAATGCGTCAAGTAAGATCACATCGGTGATCATCACAGCAAGAAAAAGTAGAATGATCTCGGAGAAAAAGAAATACTCAGGATGGAATATTCCCTTCCTGGCAACCTCCATCATTCCCGTCGAAAAAGTACAGCCTACGAGCACACCAAGGGCGGCTACAAAGAGGATGATCTTGAAACCAGCCGCTTTGGATCCTACCGCCGAGTTCAAAAAATTTACGGCGTCGTTGCTCACACCTACGATCAGATCTGAAATCGCAAGAAAAAACAGTACGACCACGACTATTAGATAAAAAGTTTCCATCTGTGCTCGAAAAAATTAGAACGGATTTTGAACTATGCTCCAATAATACTCCTAAAATGGAAAAGTTCTCAATCGTTGGGAGTCAGATTTCTTTTCCCGGTAATGCCGCAAACCTGGACATCGATCCACTAACCACCAAAAGCCTCAAAGATTCGTCGGCCTTACTTGAGCTGGTAGATTATTGAAAATGACTTTTAGAAAATCTTTTTGCTATGAGGGATATCAGAAATACTGTATACACGAACCCGAACAGTAAATACAGCGCGAAGCTTTCTCCTGAAATAAGCCTCTTAAATCCCTGATAGGCCCAATGCGTTGGAAAAATCGCAAAAAGAAATGAGTATGAAGCCGGAACAAAAAATGCTAACAGCGGCAAAGAGGTTGGAAGATTAAATAGCTTCTGCCAGGTCATTCCGTCAAGCTTATTTCTCGAAACTGTCGCTACAAAAAGAACCATTAAAGGGGCGACAAGGCCGGCAAGGGCTGAGTAATAAAAGTTGGAGACAAACGAGATCCCGTAAAACGGCTCGACCGAGAGCATTGCGATGGTAAAAAAGGTTGCAAACAGGAAAGGTGCGATAAGCCGAAAGATCACAAACCAGAAGTTCGAAACCGGCAGAACGCCGTAAACTTTTGCAACGTTGGTATCCTTCTCATCGATCAAAACCATCGAATAAATAAACCCGAACATCAGTGAGTTCTGCATCGTCGCAGACATCATCAGAATTGAAATATAAGGTCTTATGATCGGGAAAAGATTCGCGATGTACGGAAAACCGTAAAGAACTACTAAGACACTAAGAACCGGAAATACAAAGAAAATTCGCAGAGATTTATCTCGAAAAACGAGCTTAAAATCATTTATAGCGACATTTATCAGCTTCTCCATATCAGACATTCACCAAACTAGACGAAAAGCTTCTGTAAGCGATCCAATAGAGTATCGGTATCCAAACTGCGATTGACACATATCCAAAGATCACCTCAGACATCAGAGGCATTGCCGTATATGAATTGGCGATCAGATATAGACTTCCCTGCACCGGAAAGAGTTTGAGAATTCTAAGATCGGTAAATTCGAAGTAGTTTAGGAATGGAAGGCCGATTAGAATAATGATCGGAATCGAGCGAAGCATATAGTGCAGGATATCCTGGGTCTGGCTGACAATATAGATCCCGACAATGCTAAACAGAACGCAAGCGGAAAATGCGCCGACGGTAAAATGGAGCACGTTAAAATCGGTCCCTTTTGCCATTAGAACCATTCCAAGAGCACAGATAAGGCTGACCGCGGAAAGAGTTACAATTTTTGCGACCAAATAAATATGGTGGTTGATCGGCGCTACGAAAAGAGCCGAAAAAACCCCCTGATCCTTCTCCAGTATTATCGCCAGCCCGATGAAAATAAATCCGACCATCGTCGGCTCATTAAATATCAGCAGGGTTATAAACTTCTCAATGTTTCCGACATCCTTTAAAAGATAGATAACCAGTATGTAAAAGAATGTGATCCCGAGAATCATCGGAATAATATTGTTCTTATAGAAAATCAAAAACTGCCATTTCAATTGATTGAAAAGTTCTTTCATTCTTTTAACGTCTTGCCCGTCACCTTTATAAACACTTCTTCGAGCGTCGCTTCCTGTGTATTGATACGAGAGATTTCGCCGCTCCTGACAAAGTCAATGAATTCCTTATTTGTTCCCAGTTCGCGAACGGGAAACTCTTTCGTCAAACCCTTCTCGAGTTCAACCCTGACTGCACGTTTTCCGTGCTCGCGTTTGAGGACGTCTGGATTTTCCGTCAAACGAATCTCGCCGTCGACAATAAACGAGACACGATCGCAGAGCTCGTCCGCAGTAGCCATGTCGTGGGTGGTCACAAACACGGTTTTGCCCTGATCTTTGAGTTTCGCAATGTCCCGCTTTATCTTCTGCGCGTTGATCGGATCAAGCCCGGCTGTGGGCTCGTCAAAAAATAGAATATCCGGATCGTGCATGATCGCGCGGATATAATTCAGACGCATGCTCATGCCTTTTGAGAATTCTTCAATGCACTTATCGGCGTCATCTTCAAGGCCAACGATCTCAAACAGCTCCTCGAAATCCCGGATATTCTCTTTTTGATAGAACGAAGCGAATAACTGTAGGTTCTCACGGGCCGTAAGTTTCAAATAGTGGTTTGGCAATTCGAATCCAACGCCGATCCGCTCAAAATAGTCATTTCCCCAGTCGTTCAGATGTCGGTCCTTAACAACGATCGTCCCGTCAAACCTGTGAAGTATCTTGTAGAGCACCTTTTGAGTTGTGCTTTTACCCGCACCTGAGGGCCCGAGAAATCCGAATATTTCACCCTGATCTATATCAAAGTCTAAATTTTTCAGCGTTGGACCGGAGGCTTTTGGATAAGAATAGGAAAGGTTATTTACGGTGATCATGTTTTACAGGAGAAATCATATTCCTAAACAATTCGGGGTTCAATATCGAATTTCCGATAGTTTTGAGAATCACGCACGAAGTGAGTGTTCGTTTAGTCAAAAGGTACACACTTACTTCGTGCGTGTTTCCGCAGGTGTGGAGTGTTCGTTTAGCCAAAGGGTACACACTTACTTCGTGCGTGTTTCCGCAAGTGTGGAGTGTTCGTTTAGTCAAAACGTACACACTTACTTCGTGCGTGTTTCCGTAGGTGTGAAGTGTTCGTTTAGCCAAAAGCTACACACACTTACTTCGTGCGTGTTTCGGCAATTGTGAAAATTGGAATAAAGTTCTGCCCGGATGTTATAAATAAACTTATGTCATCAGAAAAAATTAAGTTCGAAAATAGCCGCGGCGAAATGCTATCGGCCAGGATCGCCCTGCCAAAAGACCAGACGCCGCATAATTTTGCGGTTTTTGCACATTGTTTTACATGTAATAAAAACTTCAAGGCCGTCAGATATATAACCCAGGCGCTGACCGACGAGGGTTTTGGGGTCCTCAGTTTTGATTTTACCGGCCTTGGGGAAAGCGAGGGGGATTTTTCGGATACTACCTTCTCGAGCTCCGTGGACGATCTGATTTGCGCCGCAAACTATCTTGAGGAGAATCATCGGGCTCCCAATATAGCCATCGGACACTCGCTCGGCGGGGCCGCTGTGATATTGGCGGCGAGCCAGCTTGACGAGATCAAGGCGGTTGTAACGATCGGCACACCATCGGCGCCGCAGCATGTGAAACACTTGCTTCGGGGCGGCATCGAAGAGATTCGCGAAAAAGGCATCGCGGAAATCAATATTGGAGGACGTCCATTCAACCTTAAGAAAGAGTTCATCGATGACCTTGAGCGGCAGGACCTGAGCGGAATCGTAAAAGGGATGCGAAAATCGTTTCTGTTTATGCATTCACCGCAAGACACGATCGTCGGGATCGAAAACGCGGCTGAGCTTTATCAGGCGGCTCATCATCCAAAGAGTTTTGTGTCTCTTGATGGGGCCGATCACCTGCTTTCAAAAGAGATCGACGGATGCTATGCGGGCGACGTAATCGCAAACTGGGCAAAACGATATATCGATATACCGGAAGCTAAAAAGCTTTCGACAAAAAGTCACATCGTTGCTTACCTTGGGAGCGAGGAAAAGTTCACAACGCAGATAAAAGCGGATCAGCACCACCTTACCGCCGACGAACCAAAGAGTTTTGGCGGAAACGATTTTGGACCTTCACCATATCAGCTGGTCGCTTCCGGCCTCGCAGCGTGCACCGTTATGACCCTGAGGATGTACGCCGGCCGTAAGAAGTGGGATCTAAGGGAGGTTTTTTGCCATGTACGACACGAAAAAACCCATCTTGAAGATTGTGACGACTGTGAAAACCCAAAGGCAAGAATTGATAAATTCACCCGTGAGTTGGAATTTATCGGCGATCTTGATCCGGAACAGAAACAAAGACTCCTGGAAATTGCCGATAAATGTCCCGTGCATCGGACGCTAGAAGGAAAAGCTCACATTGAAACGGAAATCATTTAGCATTGACCATTGATCATTGATCATTGGCCATTAATCGATCAGAAGCCTTGAGATCATTGATTTCCGGGGTGAACCGTTGCCGATGTTCATCATCCAGTGTCTTCAGATCAATGATCAATGATAAATGTTTAATGATCAATGCGCCGCTTGTCACACGTTGCTGATAGCCTGTAATCTACTTTCTTATGAATCACAAAATTTTTATTGCCGGTTCCGGCGGAATCGGCGAAGCTGCCGCCGTTCTGCTGCGGGAATGGTCCGCAAACGAAGTCGAGCTTTTTCTCGGCGATATTTCCGAAGACAACCTCCATAAAGCCAAGCAATTTGTCACCCATCTTTCCCAGCGAACAAGCCGGGTGGAGAAGGTCCTGATGACGAAAGAAGGAAGTAATGAGGCGATGAACTCGGCATTTGAAGAGTGTCAGATCTTACTCGATTGTTCGCCCGGATCCGAGGCGCCGCGCATGGCTCGATTTGCGAGAGATTTCAAGATGCATTACGCGAATCTGACCGAATATGTTGCCGAGACAGACGCCGTGATCGAGATCGCTAAAGATGCAGAAACGGGTTTTGTGGTCCAAACCGGGCTCGCCCCCGGCTTCATAAATGTTCTTGCCGTTTCGCTTTACAATGAATTCGTGGAAAAACACCAAAACGAGAAGGTCGAGAGAATCGGAATGAAAGTAGGTGCCCTCTCAACCCACGCTCATGCACCTCATTTTTAT
>JABDJV010000309.1 GCA_013003295.1 Pyrinomonadaceae bacterium
ATGATCAGGCTTATGTGATCGTCAGCCACGACAGATATTTTCTCGATAAAACCTGCACAAAAATTGTCGAGATCGAGAACGGAAAGGCCTATACTTATCAAGGAAATTATTCGAAATACGTTGTCGAATCAGCGCTTCAAAAGGAGCAGCGTCAACGCGAATACGAGAATCAACAGGCCTACATTAAGAAAACTGAAGCATTTGTCCGAAAGAACCTCGCCGGGCAGAAAACAAAACAAGCGAAATCCCGTAGAAACATGCTCGAACGTATGGACCGGCTCGAGTCTGCTGGCAAAAATGACCGGAGCGGAAATTTTGATCTAAAGCACGTTGAAAGAACCGGAGCGAATGTCCTTTCGGTTGAGAAATTATCGATTGGTTTCCCCGGCCTGACGCTGGCGGAAGATATAGACTTTTTGCTCCACCGGGGTGAATGCCTCGGTGTGATCGGTGGAAACGGAACCGGAAAAACCACATTTTTGAAAACCATACTCGGTGAGATCCGCGAGCTTTCGGGGAACATGCTCTGGGGGACAAAGGTGAATATCGGCTATTATTCACAGCAGCTTGAAGAGCTCGAGTTTAGTAACGATCTGATCGCTGAAATGAGGAGGATCGATCCGCTTGCTGAAACCGGCGATCTGCGTTCATTCCTTGCTCAATTCTTGTTTTTTGGCGAGGATGTTTTCAAGCAGGTGGGCGATCTCTCGGGAGGTGAAAAGGGAAGATTATCACTGGCGAAACTCATATATTCAAGGGCGAATGTACTGATTCTCGACGAGCCGACAAACCACCTCGACATTCCCTCCCGCGAGGCACTCGAAAAGGCATTGAGTGAATACGACGGCACAATTATCACTGTTAGCCACGACAGGTATTTCCTTGATCAGATCGCGACCCAGATCTTTGCGTTTGAAGAGAATGGCCGGTTTGAGATCTACAACGGAAACTATTCGCAATATCACGAATGGAAAGAAGGGTTGAATGAAACCGGAAAGCTCGAGATCGAAGACGGCCCGAAAATCTTGTCGGAATCCGTCGGCCAACAAGGAAAATCAGCCAACGCTAAAGTAAAGATCGCCGGATCCGGCGAGCTGAGTAAAAATGAGCAAAAAAAGGTCAGAAGCCGCGTCGAAAAGTTAGAAGAAGAAATCGCTGAGAAGGAAGAATTACTGAAAACGCTTGCCCAACGGATGAGTGATCCCGACACGATCGCAGAAAAGGATAAGTACCTCGAGATCAACCAAGAGTATCAGAATACAGAATCCTCAATCCAACATCTATATGCTGAGTGGGAGCAACTCTCAGAGAAGCTAGCCTAGCCGCGGAACCAGAGTAAGGAAGTTTCGCTGCATTCGGCTTGACTTCGCGATTTAATGTAACTATTCTTGTTACACACTCAAATTGTAATCAAATTAGTTACATACTATGGCTTCAAATTCACGACTGGCGATAGCGATTCATACAGCAGGAATGTTGGCGTTTGGGGAGGAGATGCCGATCACGTCGACGATGATCGCGAAAAGTGTAAATACAAATCCGGTAGTAATTCGGCGAATAATCGGGAGCCTGGTCAAGCACGGATTGGTCGAGGTAAAGATGGGAACAGGCGGCGGATCAAAGCTTGCAAAACCGGCGAGCAATATCTCGATCGCTGAAATCTATTTGGCCCTTGAGGAAGGTGAGATATTTCACGTTCCGGATCTGGAAGAGTCACACGGATGCCCGGTCGCAAAACTCGTCCGGCCCGTATTGAAGGAGATCTTTGGTGATGCCGAAGATGGCCTGATCGCCAAATTGAGGCACAAAACACTTCAGCATGTGATAGATGAACTGCGGATGGAATTACCGGCGGATTTTTGCTTGAAAAAGTTATCAAATGGCTGAAAAACCACAAAAGAAGAGGCGGATCTCGTTTTCAAAGGCTTGGGGCGATGCCAGGGAACTGGTTTGGGCCCACCGTAGGCGCCTTGCTCTTGGCGGTCTTCTGATGATCATCAGCCGGCTTGCCGGGTTGGTTTTACCAGCCTCGTCGAAATATTTGATTGACGATGTGATTGGAAAGCAGCGCCTTGAAATGCTTAAGTGGATCGCCCTGGCAATCGGATTGGCGACGGTCGTTCAGGCAGTAACATCTTTTGCGCTGTCGCAAATTCTAGGAGTTGCGGCCCAATATGCAATTACCCAAATGCGAAAGAGGGTGCAGGCAAAAGTCGAGCGGCTGCCAGTATCGTATTTTGATTCAACGCAATCCGGACAATTGATCTCGCGGATAATGACGGATGCAGAAGGGATCAGAAACTTAGTGGGAACGGGCCTTGTTCAGTTGGTTGGAAGTTCTATAACGGCAATTATTTCGATCGCGGTTTTATTTTGGATCAATTGGCGTATGACATCCGTTACGATCGTTGTTTTGGCTTTATTTGGCGGAGTTTTGTATTTGGCCTTTACGCGTCTAAGGCCGATTTTCCGTGAGAGGCAGGAAATCAATGCACAGGTGACTGGTCGTTTGGGTGAATCGCTCGGCGGGATCCGCGTAGTCAAGAGCTACACTGCGGAAAAGAGGGAAGAACTAGTTTTTGCCAGGGGAGCTCACCGGCTGTTTCGCAATATCGCAAAATCCATGACGGGTGTTTCGGCGATGACCGGTTTTTCTTCGGTGATCATTGGAGCGATCGGAGTAGTCGTGATACTTGTCGGAGGAAACTCCGTAATTGCCCGCACTATGACGCTCGGCGACCTTTTCATGTACATCTTCTTTACTGGGTTGATGGCGATGCCGATCATTGAATTCACGGCGATCGGCACCCAGATCACCGAAGCGTTTGCCGGACTCGACCGGATAAGAGAGGTTTTGAGCTCGGTAACTGAAGATGAAGAAGATTCCTCCAAACTACCGCTTCCAAACGTGAAGGGTGCGATTGCATTTGAGGACGTTCATTTTGAGTACGAAGAGAATACACCGGTTCTCGAGGGAATCTCCTTTGACTCCGCTGCAGGGACAACGACGGCACTGGTGGGTTCGAGCGGCTCAGGAAAATCCACGATACTAAATTTGGTTTTGAATTTTATTCAACCGAAAAAAGGAAGGGTTTTGGTCGACGGAAAGGATATTCAGACGATCAAGCTTCGTGATTACCGAAGGCATCTGGGCGTAGTGCTGCAGGAGAACTTCTTGTTTGACGGAACGATTATCGACAACGTCAGATTTTCTAATACACATGCGACTTTTGATCAGGTCAAAGAGGCCTGCCGTATTGCATATTGCGATGATTTTATCGAGAAATTCGAAAACGGCTATGAAACGATCGTCGGCGAACGGGGGGTAAAACTCTCAGGTGGACAACGTCAGCGAATTGCGATCGCGCGGGCACTGTTGGCCAATCCCAAGATCCTGATTTTAGATGAAGCCACCTCCAGCCTGGATTCGGAGAGTGAAAAAAAGATTCAAGACGGTCTGAAATCGCTAAGAATGGGGCGAACAACTTTTGTGATCGCGCACCGCCTATCGACGATTCGCAGCGCTAACAAGATTTTGGTAGTCGAAGAAGGAAAGATCGTTGAAAGCGGCACTCACGACGATTTATTGAGGATGAACGGGCGGTATAAGCAGCTTTACGATAAGCAGTATCAGTTTGAAAAAAATCAGTTCATAAATCCGGGAGAAGACTTTACACCCGATCTGGCTGAGGCAAAAATTACGAATAACCGAGTATGAGAGATAAGGAGAACTACAATGGCAGATAAACAAACATACGCTAACCATGTACGGTGGCTTCCGCCGTATCATTTCTTTCTGGCACCGCTAATGCTGGTAAATTTAATCTATTGGATCGTAAGAATGGTTCAGGTCCCCAGCTGGGATCATGGCTGGATGATCGTGCTTTCGATCGGATTAGTCGCGTTGACACTTTTGGCCAGAACACAGGCCCTTACGGCCCAAGACCGCCTGATCCGTCTCGAAGAACGTCTTCGGTACAGGGAAGTTCTTTCCCCGGATCTGGCCGAAAAGGCGATGGGTTTAAGAACCAGCGAATATATCGCGCTGCGTTTCGCCAGCGATGATGAATTGCCCGATTTGGTAGAAAAAACCCTCAATGGTGACTTTGAAAAACCGAAGGATATTAAACTTGCCGTCCAGAATTGGCGCGGCGATTATCTGAGAGTATAAAGTGAGGATGCCGGCATGCCGGCATCGCTCTTAGCTTTCGATTCGATAATTTGGGGCTTCCTTGGTAATTATTACGTCATGTACGTGAGATTCGCGCAGGCCGGCGGACGTTATTCTTACGAACCGGGCGTTCTTTTGGAGTTCCTCAATATTTCTGCATCCCGTATAGCCCATTCCCGAACGCAATCCTCCGATGAGCTGCGTGACGGTTTCTTCAAGAGTGCCTTTATACGCGATGCGTGCTTCGATCCCCTCCGGTACAAATTTTGTGTCGGACACGGTTCCTTCCTGTGCATACCGGTCCGATGATCCTTTTTTCATGGCACCGATCGAGCCCATTCCCCGGTACGATTTGAATGAGCGTCCCTGGTAGAGGATAACCTCGCCGGGGGCTTCCGCTGTGCCAGCGAATAGGGATCCGACCATGACCGAATCAGCGCCGGCGACGATCGCTTTTGATATATCACCCGAAAACTTGATACCGCCGTCGGCGATGACCGGAACACCGCTGCCTTTTGCGGCCTCAACGCAGTCGATTATGGCTAATATTTGCGGTACGCCCGCACCGGTGACAACACGGGTCGTGCAAATCGATCCAGGCCCGATCCCAACTTTGATCGAATCAACTCCGCGGTCGATCAGCGCTTTAGTCGCCTCGGCGGTCGCAACGTTTCCGGCGATCACCTCAACCTCTCCAAACCTTTCCTTAACATTTTTTATCGCATCGAATACACGCGATGTATGTCCGTGAGCGGTATCGATCACAAGTGCATCGACACGGGAATTTATCAAAGCTTCGGCTCGTTCGAGATAGTCACCGGTTGCTCCGATCGCAGCGGCACAGCGAAGACGGCCAAGTTCATCTTTCGCCGCATCAGGATATTTGATCGCCTTTTGAATGTCCTTAACCGTGATCAATCCCTTTAGCAGGCCTTCTTCGTCGACGACAAGTAACTTCTCGATCTTGTGCTTCTGGAGTTTTACCTGCGCTTCATCGAGCGTCGTCCCGACCGGCACGGTTACGAGCGGTTGCGGTGTCATCACATCGGCGACCGGAATGTCAAAGCGCTTTTCAAAGCGAAGATCACGATTGGTAATAATTCCGACGAGCAAATTGCTTTCATCAACCACCGGGACACCGCTTATCTTGAAACGTTTCATGATGTTTAATGCATCCGAAACAAGGGAATTGTGACTGATCGTGACCGGATCGACGATCATTCCCGATTCACTTCGTTTTACCTTGTCGACTTCTTCTGCTTGCTCTTCGATCGACAGATTCTTATGGATAACGCCGATCCCGCCTTGCTGCGCAAGCGCAATCGCAAGTGCGGCCTCGGTAACCGTATCCATCGCCGACGAGCAGAGAGGGATCTTTAAACTGATATTACGGGAAAACTTAGTTGAAGTGTCCGTCTCGCTCGGCACGATTTCCGAATAAGCAGGTATCAGCAAAACATCATCAAACGTTAAACCTTCTTTTATTTCTTCGATCTTCATAAGTTTAGGGTATTAAAAAGCCCGCACTCTATTTGCGGGCGTTGTTTCGCTCTTTGTCTATTAAAATTTTATTCTGGATTTTAGCTTTATCAAAAGCCTCATAGTTACTGCTGCGGAACTGTCGTATTCACCGCTGCGGGATTTTGGGTCGCGCTATTTCGATTGGCCGCCGTGTTCGCATTCCTTGTTGAGTTTGAGCTCACAGGCGTTTTGGTATTCGAATTCTCAGCTTCGCCTGACGATATTTTTCCTGTTTTCAAGATGCGCTTTATATTGTTCATATTTATCTCATAAACAAATGCATTTCTCTTGTAGCCGGGAGGCGGTAAAGGCGTTTCGATCTTCTTGCCGTTTAAGGTAAGCTGCACGGTATCGGCCAATCCCTTAAAATAGCTCAAAACAAGCGTTTCCTCAGCCTCAATTACCTGTTCCGTCACTTCGGAGTTCAGTGTTCGAACTTCACGCTTTCCATCAACTGTTGCCGATATGGCCAGCTCCGGAGCTGAAATTTTTACAGAGATTTTGTCCGTTGCAGGAATCGACTGATCAACCGCAGTTCCAGTATTTGTGTTTGCGTTTTTGCTGTTTTCGCCGATCTTGACGTTATTATTGGCGATATTATTTTCAACTTTTTGGCTCTCGCTGTTTTGAAGATAATTGACCAGAGCGAAAATTCCCCAGGTCATCAATCCAAGTATCAAAACTGCAAAAATGACGGTCGGCAGCATCGACGGGCCGCTGCTGTCATCTGTCAAAACTTCGGGCCGATATGAAAGGGAATCGTTTTCGCCTCGTTCAACGATCTGGGAGGAGCTAATTCTGGCATAATCCTGAAGCGCGTCCTGTTCGTCAATCCCCACATATTTTGCAAATGACTTAACGAATCCTTTGTTAAAAATTCCGCCAGGCAGTGTTCGGTAATCATCTTGCTCGATCGCTTCAAGATAATGCGCTGCAATTCGAGTTTGTTCAGCAACTTCACTTATCGAAATTCCCCGATCTTGGCGTGCTTGCTGTAGTTTTTCGCCCAAAGATTCTGGCATTTGTTTTAGTATTTTACCGCCTTCAATTCCAAAGAAATCAAAATATTCGTGAAAGTGCAATATATCGTTGAAATAGCAATGATGTCAATCTTTTAACCCATTTTGTCATGAAGCTTTAGCTTGATTATTTTATCAATTGCGTGATAGCTTTAGCTTTTATCTTTTGCGTGTATTAAAATCTAAAAATCAATACTAATAAGTGAGGAATAGTTAATGACTCTCGAAGCACTTGGAATGGTCGAAACGAAGGGTTTCATCGGTGCAGTAGAAGCTGCCGACGCGATGGTAAAGGCAGCAAATGTTGAATTGATCGGCAAAGAATATATTGGAGCCGGTTACGTAACCATATTTGTTCGGGGCGACGTCGGAGCCGTAAAAGCATCTACGGATGCAGGTGCGGCCGCGGCAAGGCGCGTTGGGGAGCTTATCAGCGTTCACGTTATTCCACGTCCACACAAGGAAGTTGAGGATGTTTTACCTGGAAAAGGTGTTGCACAAGGCAAATCCATCAGGGGCGGCTCAAAAGCACTGGGCGCGGGCGGTGCATCGAAAAAGGCCGCGGCTTCTAAAGGAAAGGCGAAATAGAATAGCAACGGTTTTAACCCAACAGAAATCTGAACATGGCTGACAAAGACCTTGTTTCGCAGCAGGAAGCGAGAGACGCAGTTGAATCTGCACATCTCGCTTTTCGTGAGGTTGCGAAATTTGACCAGACAAAAATTGATAGAATCTGTGAAGCGATGGCCAACATCGCTCTGCAAGAATCAATGCGTCTTGGCCAAATGGCACATGACGAAACCGGGTATGGAATCGCTGACGATAAGCGCGAGAAAAACCGCTTTGCCGCTGAAGATGTATGGCGGTACTTTCGCGGCCTGAAAACGGTCGGAGTCGTCGCTGACCATGGAAACGTAGTCGAGATCGCAAGTCCGCGAGGTGTTGTCGCCGCAATCATTCCCTCAACAAATCCAACCTCAACCGCAATTTTTAAGATTATTATTGCAATCAAATCCCGTAATTCAATCGTTCTTTCACCGCATCCTTCGGCATCCCGCTCGATCGCAGAATCCGCCCGGGTGATGAGGGAAGCTGCGATCGCTGAGGGGCTTCCGGCCGATACGATCAAGTGCCTTTCGAATTCGACTATCGAAGGCACCGAGACCTTGA
>JABDJV010000333.1 GCA_013003295.1 Pyrinomonadaceae bacterium
GATATGTTCTGTGCCTTTTGCGGCGCAAAACAGCCCCTCGCTCAGCCGGGTGTTCATTCGCAGGCATATGTTCCTCCCCAAGCAACTGCCAAGCTCTTTATCCAGGGAACTTCCGATCTGAACGCTCCGGCGTTTGAGATCGAAAAGCAAGAAAATCTTGTTGGAAGGAGAGATCCCATGTCGAATATTTTCCCGGAAGTTGATCTTTCAAAATTTGATCCGCAGACAAAGATCTCGAGAAAGCACGCGAGAATATGGCGCGACGGGGAGAATTTTATGCTGGAAGACCTCGGTTCTTCAAATGGAACGATTTTAGAATCGGGAACTGTTGGAGAAACCCGTCTAAATCCAAAGGAGCCGCGAAGATTGAGCAGCGGCGATATTATAAAAATGGGAGATACGACGCTCCATTTTGTCGTTGGTTAATCCGGAGAAAAGCTAAACAGTTTCCAGTCAGACCAGAATTTCGAGAAGTTTATGAGTGCCAGAGTAGAAGAATTTATGCCAACCGCAACAAAGAAGGAAACGGAGCAAGTAGTAGTCGGTTTTGATGCAACGCGGATGAAGGCGCCGTTTCTATTGAGATGCGGTGCGCTATTGATCGATTACATTTTGATCGTTTCGATCCCGGTCGGAAGTGTGCTGCTGGCACGGTTTTTAGGAGGAGACGGGCCGAAACTGTTAAACAGCCCGATAAGTAATTCGGGCTGGCTGATCATGCTTTTGCTGGCGATCACAAATTTCTTTATCTTTCCGATGTTTAGCGGCCAAAGCATCGGAAAAATGTTGACGGGACTTCGAATCACCAACACCGATGGAACTGCACCGGGTTTTGTTTCGTTGTTTGTAAGGCACGTGATTGGTTATCCGCTGACCTTGCTCACCGGTGGACTTGGTTTTCTGGTCGTTGCGGTTAACAAGTCAGGTCGTGCGCTGCATGACTATATGTGTTCTACAACGGTCGTCTATGGACGAAAGTCGGTGAGAAGCGCAGATGTTCCGAAAGGCATGCGTAGTAGGAAGAAGAAACCTCTCAAATCCAAAGCGAAGGGTGAATAATAACGAATTATGCCGCAGTTGATCGTAAATAACAGTGATAGCACGAGCGAAACTTTTCCGCTTTCACGTTTAAGAACGACCATCGGGCGTTCGGCCCGAAGCGATATTTGTATTCCGGATGCGTTTGCATCGCGTCTTCATGCCGAGGTAAGACAAGAAGGAGATAGCTATTGGCTCCAGGACCTGGGATCAGCTAACGGAACCCGGTACAACGGGACATTGGTCTCGATGCCGGTACCCATTTTCCCGGGCGGGGAAATTCAAATCGGCGAAACCGTCATCACATTTGATCATGAAGTCGTTTCCGAGGCGAAAAATGCGACCTTGATTGCCGAGAATACACAGGCGCTTGACCCCGCAAACACGATCTCACTTTCACGTCAAAAAAATCCAACCTCGGAGATCCTTGAATCGCAGTTTTCATCGCGTACCGACCTCCTTGGACTGATCAGTAAGGTAGGAGTTACCTTGCTTTCATCAAGCGATCTGGACGATACGCTCAAGCAGATCGCGACGTTGGTTTTTGAGGCGGTTCCGGCGGATCGATGTGTGATAATGTTGCGCGACGAAAATGAAGAAGACGGGATGAAAATCGCGGTGGCACGCGAGAGGGGAACCGATGAACAGCCTGAGGAAGTACGCATCAGCAAGACTGTGATGGAAGAGGTCATGGTCAAGCACAAATCTGTAATGACGTCAGATGCTCAGCATGACCCTAAGTTTGCGAGCCAGACGATGGCGCTTCTGGGAGTACGCTCGGTGATCGCAGTTCCTCTTAGCGTTACCGAAGAGGAGGTATTTGGAATAATTTACGCGGACACCCCGACGTTTGACAATACTTTCACCGAGGAACATCTAAACATATTGACCACGCTCGGTTCTGTCGCGGCTATTCGGGTTGAAAACGCGACGCTGACGGAAGAACGACTGGAACGTGAGCGAATGGAACGGGAACTCGAACTGGCGACGGAAATACAACAGCGATTTCAGCCTTCTGCGCCGCCGCAAATCCCGGGTTATGAGCTTCAAGGGATCTCATTTGCCTGCTATGAGATCGGTGGCGACTACTATGATTTTATTCCACGGCAAGACGGAAAGATGCTTATCGCCCTGGGCGATGTGTCGGGAAAAGGAACGGCTGCGGCGCTCCTTATGTCGAGCCTTCACGCCGCGATCCACGCTCAGACCGTAGCTGGAAGTGACCTCACTCAAATGGTCACATCGGTAAATAAATACCTCGCAAATAATACACCGACAAACCGCTTTATTACGTTTTTCGTTGCCGAACTCGACCCGAGTACAGGGGTCCTGAATTATATAAATGCCGGCCATAATCCACCGATGGTTGCTAGAAACGGGGGCGGGGTAGAAGAATTGCAGTCAGGTGGTTTTCCGTTGGGAATAATGGCAAACGCTGAATTCGAACTCGGAAGTATCGAGCTCGAAAAAGGTGAGGGCGTCGTGATCTTTTCCGATGGAGTTTCCGAAGCCGCCACGCTTGATGGTGAAGAATATGGAAACGAGAGACTTACCGAGGTTATCCAGAAGAATAAACATCGATCTGCCGCCGGCTTGCGGGATAAGATCGAATCCTCGCTCTCCGATTTTACAAAAACAGCGCCTGCCAACGACGACATTACGCTCGTAATTGTAAAAAGGGCGGTCGCGCAGGCTTCCGGCGTTTCTTAGCTATTAAATTTTAAGATAAAATCCGGTTTGTCGGTTGTGAGAAAATGGAGCCATCCATCGGACTTGAACCGACGACCTACGCATTACGAATGCGTTGCTCTACCAACTGAGCTAGGATGGCTCACCAAACCGAATTCACACTATACGAACCGTTTAAGTTTATTGTCAAGTATCAGAGGTAGCTAACCGCAAGATAATCGAAAACCCAAGAAAATGAAATATAAACATCTGCATTTTATTGTTGAAAATTATTCTATCTAGAGAAGAATTGTTGTCCACAAATGAACACAGATTGAAATAGGGATAAAAATCACTTTTATTCTCTGATGAGATCTGTGTTCATCTGTGGTTACATTTTCTCGTGTGTTTATATTCATTGACCCACCGGCGCTTTCAGGAGATGGTTCTGACCTATGTTCGAGCTTTCCTCTTATAATAGTGGCCTAACCCTTTGAGTTGAGTAGCTAAACAATGTTAAAACTGTTGACTAATCGTTTACCGCTACGTTAAAATTAGGTTTGGTCGTCAAATGTCGCCAACGTCTTTTCCAACCCTCCCGAACAACCAAAAATGAAAAAGAAAAACAGCAAGATCTTTAGTTTAAGATACATCGTGCTTGCCACGCTTTTATTCGTGGGTGTTGTGCCGGTGCTGGTTACCGGTTGGTTTTTATCGGACCAAAGCGGACGCGAACTGCGCGGGGCCGAGGGCCGTTTTCAAACCGAGTTGGTTCGGGACAAGGCGAATCGTATCGAGATGTTTGGTGATCGATATGTGCGTCTGGTCCACGGATATAAGGAGATGCTCGAATTTCCCAACACATCTGAACTATTATCTTCCGATCAGACACAGGAGAAACTCACTAAAAGCGTAAAGAATGATGTCAATTTGCTGGCGCTTTTTGTGAAGCCGATACAGGGAGAATCAATTTCAGCATTTCGTTCGGAAACCATTAACCAGCGCGAGATAGAGATCTTCTCTGAAGGCGTACTTGGAGATTTGAGCGAAAAAGGCGTTGTTGTGGGCCAGCCCGAAGTCATCGAGCGGAACGGCGAAATGGTTTTGGCGTTTGGAACACCTTTATACGTGGAGGGGGAACTTGCGGGTGCGGTTGTGGCAATTACCTCGCTGTACGGCCTTTCGACAAGCATAATGGATAAGCAGCCGGCGAGTGAAAGCGAGCTCTGGGAGAATGGAGCACCGATAATCTTTGTCGTCGACGAAGAAGGCCGGGCAATCGTTCATCCAAACTCAGCGCACGTTACAAGCCGGCAGCCGATGAAAGACCTGAAGATCGTTCAGGAG
>JABDJV010000356.1 GCA_013003295.1 Pyrinomonadaceae bacterium
TGATACCGCGATGCCGACGAACACTCCGTTTGCCACAGCGGCGGGAAGAAGTCTTAATGCATCGGACATCCCAAATGCAAACGGATGGGTACTATACGTATCCGATCGCCGCGGAGATTTCGATTTCGATGGCGAATACGATATGGAAGACATCTACGGAAACAACGATGGCATAATGCAGTTCGGCGAGGACACAAACAACAACGGGATTCTGGAAGGCGAATACACCAATGAAGCTCCGCGCTATACCGGAGCCAACACGTCGGTATCTAAAGGCATTGCGTCGACTCTGGAAACCAAGTATTACCGTCGCGTTGTACGATTGATCAATGGCCAAAGAATTCCGGGAGTTTATGATCCGGTCACTCCTTCAAACACACTTGGCTTTACGGTTGCGTCCGAAAACGGTGTTTACACGCTTGGAAACTATAATGCAACGGGTATTAACTCGGTCGGATCGCCAACTGCTTCGACGGAGTACCTGCCACAGGACACGCCGGCTCACGTTCCCGCATCTGTAGTAGGAGACGCGGTCACGATTCTGTCTAACTCCTGGAACGACGCAAACGGCTTTAGAAATGCGTTTAATAAGGGTAGTAGGATTGCCTCAGAAACAACCGTTAGATATGCGATCATGTCCGGTGACGCCAGGTCCAGTCTTATCGAGCCGGGAGAGCCAAACCAGGGCGGAGGCGACGTACAGTTGACCGGCGGCGTTCATAATTTTAAGCGTACGCTTGAAAAATGGAGTTCACGAAGACTCAATTACGCCGGATCATTGATCAATCTTTATAACGCCAGAAACAATAACGCAGCGTTTAAGTGTTGTTCAAAGGTATATAGCCCACCAATACGTAACTGGGTATTTGACTCAACCTTCCTTGATCCTGACCGACTGCCGCCTGGAACACCATTCTTCCAGACGATCCAGTTGACCGGCTTCCAGAGGTTAAACTAGGAAATTGCGTTAATCACCAACTTAGTAAGGGCAATCTTTTCACGAAGGTTGCTCTTTTTTTCGTCAGGGCGATTCCGAACTTTGAAACTGAGGTGTCGTATAAAAGTATGGGCGCACGTTTGGTATAATAATTTTAGTCAAAACCTCGGATGAAAGATCTACAGTTAAAAAATTGCCGGCTAAACGAAAGATACAACATTCGTGACCTTCTTGGTCGCGGAAGCTATGCCGAAATTTATATCGCGGAGGACATCCACGCGTCGCCGCAAACGCCGCATCAAACTGTTGTAATTAAAGCGCTTAATGTATTTCTCCAAAATGATCTTGATCACGATCTCGAGCGGACACTCGTTGAAAACTTTCAAAATGAGGCAATCGCCTTAGACCGGGTGAGACACCCGAATATCATTAGCCGCTTGGGCCACGGCACCGCGCGTGATCTTCAGGACACCGTCTTCCACTACCTTGTTTTGGAATACCTGCCGGGAGGCGATCTAGCTAAATACTGCCGCACTAATCAGCTGACAGTAAACCAAGCTCTCGACTATCTCGAACAGATCTGTGCTGGGATCGCTCACGCCCACAAGAACAATGTCATCCACCGCGACCTAAAGCCGCAGAACCTATTGCTCACGGAAGACAAAAAGGTGGTAAAGATAGCAGATTTCGGTGTCGCCCGGTTAACCCAGTCAATTTCTCCTGTTACCCGCGTTGGAACAAATATGTATGCCCCGCCGGAACACAGTCCTCTGCTCTCCGGTGAGACCGGAAATCTGACCTACAAGGATCTGACGCCGGCAGCAGATATTTATTCATTGGCGAAGACCGCTTATGTGCTTTTTACATCGGAATCACCAAGATACCTCGCAAACCACCCGGTCACCGAGCTTCCCTTTGCGTTTCGAAATAAACCGTGGGCGGAGAATCTGGTTTCGGTACTAAACAAAGCTACGCAAAACGATTCTAGAGAGCGATACCAGAATGTAAACGAGTTTTGGAAAGAGCTGTCGACGTTAAGATTGCTTGCCGATGAACCCGGTGCAGAGGTAGCGACCCGTGTATCGGCCCGGCAGCACCGCGATCCACAGCCGCAGTTTGCCGAGGGTTATAACCCGAGCACGCCGATGAAGCCCAAGTTTGACACCTCCCGGGAACTGAAATTGAAACCGCATTTAACGGTCGGGCAAGGGCCGCCGCTGGTGGTGCAGGTAAACGAAACGAATCCTTTGCTCCCCAAAAAACCAAAATCAACGCCAGTTAAAGAAACGAAACCACCCATACCGCCGGGAATAAAGGTTCCGGAGCCAAGGCAGCGTAAAGCTTTTCGCTTCTTTGCGGCCTTTATTATCTTTGTGAGCCTTTTTGCCGGAAGCCTTTATGCGACCTATACCTACATGGTGAACAATGGCTATTCGTTGTTCGGCTCATCAGACAGCGGACGGTTGGGCATCGCAACTACTAATGTAAATTTACGCTCGGGGCCTTCGACGTCCAACGGAACGATTGGATTAGTAACTAAAAACTCTAGGGTTAGAGTTGTAAAAATAGAGAATAATTGGTATCAAGTTGTAATAATTGAGCATGGCAGTCCAAAACGAGATCCAAATTTTGCGGACGAGGGTTGGGCATTTGGGAGATTTATAGAGATTGACGGTGAATAGGAGAGCTGGTGAGCGTTTTAGATAAAGTCAGGCGTTGGATAGATGGCGAAAGCGCCGAGTTGGTTTTGGAGGAAGCCGCTCGTGATGCTCAGATAAAGCCGCGCAGCCAAGCCGAAGAATTTATTGTCAAAATCGCTCGCGAGGTTGAAGACGTAATGCAGAAGGAAATGGTTCCGCTTCCCCAGGGAACCACCCTGATCCCTACGGAATATATTATTTTCTTAAGTGAGGAAGACGATAAGGACTGGCAGGGTGCAAAGCGAAGAGGGTTGGAACAGGGTCTTCATCATATCCTCGCGGAAAGAGCCCGGGAACTGGCCGGAAAAAAGAAACTGAAAACCAAATCTTTTGCCATCGAGCTTCGCGTTGACGGAACACTCGACGCGGGTGATCTTTTGGTTCAGCATGGCTGGGACGAGCCTCAGAATCCGAGTGGAAATACACAGATACTGTCCCGTCCGCGTCAGACTCCTCCGGCAGGTGCACCGCCAAGGCAGATGCCGCCGCAGCAGGATTATGATCAATCGATCCCTCCCCCGCCCGTTCCTAACTTTAGCGACGGGCAGCAAATTGTACCAAATCCATCTTCACCAAATCTTCGAGACAGTCTGCACGATGCACCGCCGCCGATCCTTTCTGAAGCTGAAGAAATGACCCACGTTAACAGCCGGACCGCTGCGCTGTATAATCTTGAAGTCTGGCGTGGCGGCGTCCGACAAAACGTCGTGCCGATATTCAGGCACGAGATCGTTATCGGACGGGGCTCCAAATCAAAGCCGGTCGATATCGCGCTCGCGGATGACCCGGAAATCAGCCGAAGACATCTATTGATAATCCTTGACCGCACCGGCCAATACTCAGTGATAAACGAAGGAAGAAATCCTACGGTCCTCAACAATGTCGAACTTCCAATCGGGCAGAGAGTTTCCGTCAATCCGGGGCAATCGCTCAATATTTGCACCTATATGGTGCGCATACAGCCGCGTTAGATCAATCCGGCCTGATCCTTCTATCAAACTCAAATTTTTTCTGTGCAATTTTGTCTTTATGCTATAAATAAGGAAAGTTTCAACTTTTCTGAATACAGCATATTTTATGAGTATATTTTGGAATTTTGCGATTCGTCTGTCGCTTTTCGCACTGATATTTGTATGGATCCCCGATTCGAACTCAGTGGAAGCGGCGTTGCGCGAGCCGGTTCGCGGCAGGAATGGGATGGTTGCTTCTCAGCATAGGCTTGCGTCTGAAATCGGCGTTGAAGTCATGAAAAAGGGTGGAAACGCAGTGGATGCAGCGATCGCAGTTGGTTTAGCGTTAGCCGTTGTATATCCGGAAGCAGGCAATCTTGGCGGCGGCGGGTTTATGGTCATTCGGTTTAAGGACGGCCGCTCGACCACGATCGATTACAGGGAAATGGCTCCGGGCAAGGCAAACCGCAATGTTTTCGTAGATAAAGATGGAGAGTTGATCAGGGGTGAAGGGGGTTCGGTGATAGGTTACAGAGCTTCCGGGGTCCCCGGAACGCCCGCCGGTTTCGACTACGCATTAAAGAAATACGGATCCGGAAAATTGAGTTGGAGCCAACTGGTCGAGCCGGCCCGCAAGCTTGCCGCAAATGGTTATGTTTTAAGCCATCGGCTGGCGCGACTATTCGAAGCTTACAAAGAACAGCTCGGAAGATATGAAGACAGCAAACGGATTTTTTTACGCAACGGAAATTATTTTAAGGAAGGCGATGTTTTGATCCAAAAGGATCTGGCGGGCACATTGGAGCGGATGCAAAGAGAAGGCGCGAAGGAGTTTTACCAGGGAAAAACCGCGCGTCTGATCGCGGAGGACATGAAACGCAATGATGGTCTGATCACCCTTCAGGATTTGAAAAACTATGTCGTCAGGGAGCGGGTTCCCGTGCGCGGAACTTATCGCGGTCATCAGATTATTTCGATGCCTCCGCCGTCCTCCGGCGGGATAGCATTAATGCAGGTACTTAATATGCTCGAGCCGCACGACGTGGAAAAAATGGGGCACAATTCCGCAAAGAAATACCACTTGCTGACCGAGGCGATGCGGCGTGCCTTTGCGGATCGAGCCGAATATATGGGCGATCCAGATTTTTCTTACATTCCGACCATAAAGCTGCTGCAAAAATCCTATGCAATCGAAAGGGCAAAATCTATCAACCCGTTGAAAGCGTCAAACAGCCAGGAGATCAAATTCGGCAAAATCAATGCGAGAGAATCCAGCCACACGACGCATTACACGGTCGTGGATAAGAATGGCAATGTTGTTTCGAATACCTACACGATCAATAACCTCTACGGCTCTGCCGTAACCGCAAAGGGTACCGGAGTCTTATTGAATGACGAAATGGATGACTTTGCCGCCCAGCCCGGTAAACCAAACTTTTTTGGTCTTGTTCAGGGTGAAAC
>JABDJV010000444.1 GCA_013003295.1 Pyrinomonadaceae bacterium
TTGCATGACCTTGCCGGAAAAAAACTCGGAAAACCTGCACGAGAAATATACGGCAGAAGTAGCACCAAACCTATCGCTACTTCTTTTACGATTGGAATTGATTCTGCCCGAAAAATGGTGCAAAAAGCGCTTGAAGCAAAGGAATTCAAAACACTTAAGATAAAACTAAACGGTGAAAATGATCTCGAAGTTGTTTCGGCGATCGCCGAGGTTACAGATCAACGGTTGTTTGTCGACGCCAACCAGGCTTGGACCGAACCTGAAGAAGCGCTTGAAACATCTCGCAGCTTGATCAAGCTCGGTGTGGAGCTGATCGAGCAGCCGTTTGCCAAAGGGGCATGGGAAAAAGCTAAATTATTAAAAGAAAATTTAGAAGTACCGGTAATCGCTGATGAAGATGTCCTGGGTTTTTCCGACATCAAAAAACTCTCAGAATACTATGATGGGATCAACATCAAACTGATGAAGTGTGGTGGATTACACGAAGCTTTCAGGATGACGCGTGAGGCCCGCGCGTGCGGAATGAAGATCCTGCTTGGCTGTATGACCGAAAGCTCGATAGGAATATCAGCCGCATCCCAATTGGCCGGGTTTGTCGATTGGTGTGATCTGGACGGAAACCTTCTGATCAAGAATGACACATGCCAGGGGATCAGATGCGTCGATGGACTTTTGATCCCTGAAGAGACTAGCGGGATCGGGATCACGGATGATCGGAAATTGCGGGAATTACTAACTACAGACTCCGATTAGATCAGGCATCTTAGTTGAATATCTGAGAGGTTTCCCGCAAATGCGCAAAGGAAGGCATAAGAAGAGAAGAGGCGAAAATACTCTTAAAGATAGTTCTTTTACCCACCAAAATCTTATCTTCCTTTGCGTACTTTGCGCCTTAGCGGGAAACCTCTCTGCTTTTTATTGACTGTGTTTCATAGATGAAATATAATCCCATCTATCTTATAAAGTATCGAAGTATTTATGTCCTTTTTCGAACTCCACTCACGTTCGGCTTTTAGTTTTCTGTCTTCCGGAACGCTTCCAGATGATCTCATCAAAGGTGCCGCAGATCTTGGCTTGGATGGGATCGCTTTGCTTGACCGGGATAATGTTGCCGGTGCTGTTAGATTTCATCTTGCGGCAAAAGAACAAGGTATCAAGGCGATAATTGGTTCAGAAATAACGCTTGAAGACGAGAGTGTTCTGCCGCTGATCCCTGTTTCGGTTGCGGGTTATCAAAATCTCTGCCGCCTGATCACGACAATAAAAATGCGCGCGGAAAAGGGCGAACATTTTGCAACCAAACAAGACATAGAGCAGCACTCCCAAGACCTGATTTGCATCACCGGAGGCGAGGATTCATTTCTATACGGTCAGGTAAAGAAGCATCGCGGGCAAGAAGCTATCGGGTGGCTTAAGTATGTGTTTGAAGACCGGCTTTATATCGAGCTGCAGAGGCATTTTCTGCGTCATGAAGAATACATCAATCAAGCGCTTATCGGTTTGGCGCATAAATTCAGGGTGCAGTATTTTGCATCAAATGGCGTCTATTACAAGAACCAGGAAGACCGCAAACTTTTTGATGTTTTCACATGCATAAAAAATCATTGCACGATCGATGAAGCCGGCCGGCTCATCTCACAAAACAGCGAGCGCCACATTAAGTCAGAAGAGCAAATGCGCGGCCTGTTTGAAGATTTTCCTGAAGCAGTCGATATCACCAGAGACATCGCTAACAGAATAGATTTTTCGATGGATGAGATCGGCTACACCTTTCCGGATTTCCCTGTGCCAACAGGTGAGACGATGGATTCCTTCCTTAGAAAACGAAGCGAGGAAGGTGCGATACGGCGTTATGGAAAGATCTCAGCTGAGTGCCGACGCAAACTCGATAAAGAACTGGCGCTGATAAAAAAATTAAACCTTGCCGGATACTTTTTGCTTGTCTGGGATATTTCAGAATACGCAAAAAGAAACGGGATCTTGTCTCAGGGACGCGGCTCGGCAGCAAATAGCGTTGTGTGTTATTCGCTTGGGATCACTGCTGTTGACCCGATCGAAGCAAGACTTCTTTTTGAGCGTTTTTTATCTGAAGAACGCGATGAATACCCGGACATCGATATCGATCTGCCGAGTGGAGACGACCGCGAACAGGTGATCCAGTATGTCTATGAAAAATACGGAAGACGCGGCGCGGGAATGACCGCAAATGTGATCACATACCGCTCAAAGTCTGCTGCGAGAGAGGTTGGAAAAGTTTTTGGTTTCGGTGAAGAAACGCTTGGGAAGATCTCAAAGCTCGTATCGCGTTGGGTAAACACTGATCCGATCAACGAGCGCTTTAAGGAAGCCGGGCTTGATCCGGAAAAAAGTTTTCGGGTGCAGAAGTATATCGAGATGTACAGAAAGATCATGGATTATCCAAGGCATCTTGGGCAGCATTCAGGCGGCATGGTGATCAGCTTAAACCGTTTAGATGCAGCGGTTCCGCTTGAGCCTGCGTCGATGGAAGGTAGATCGATAATTCAATGGGATAAAGATGATTGTGCCGAAATGGGAATCGTAAAGGTGGATCTTTTAGGACTTGGAATGATGGCCTGCCTGCGGGATACATTTGAAATACTCGAAAATGATAAGCAGGAAAAACTGACCATCGCAACCATTCCGGCAGGCGATCCGAAAACATATGAAGCACTTCAAAGAGGTGATACGGTCGGGATGTTTCAGGTAGAAAGCCGGGCACAGATGGCTTTTTTGCCTCGCTCAAAACCAAAGAATTTTTACGACATCGTTATACAAGTAGCGATCATTCGTCCGGGCCCGATCGTCGGGAAAATGCTTTCTTCATATCTCAAACGCCGCGAGGGAAAAGAGAAGATCGTTTATATCCATCCAAGCCTTGAAAAGGTTTTAAAACCAACACTCAAACGCACTCTCGGTGTACCGCTTTTTCAGGAGCAATTGCTCAAGATCGCTATCGAGGTAGCCGGATTTACCGGCGGGCAGGCGGAAGAATTGCGCCGCGTGATGGGTTTTAAACGCCCGGATAAAAAACTGAAACTGATCGAGCGGCATTTGCGCGAAGGAATGACAAAACGCGGTATCAATGCAGACGCTCAAAACACTATCGTCGAATGCATCCACGCTTTTTCAAACTACGGTTTTCCCGAATCGCACGCAGCGAGTTTTGCTCTGCTTGCCTATGCCTCGGCGTATCTGAAGATCCATCATCTCGATGCTTTTACTGCTTCGATGCTCAATAATTATCCGCTCGGTTTTTATTCACCGGCGACGCTGATAAAAGACGCCCAGCGCCACGGACAAAAATTCAAATACATTGATGTAAATCATTCCGAATACCGCTGCACACTCGAAAATGTTGATGGTATTAGCTTTATACGTTTGGGATTTAAGTATGTAAAGGGACTCAGGAAAGATACCGGAGAGGCGATCGCTGAAGAAAGAAAAAATGGAGCGTATAAAAATGTTGGCGATCTTCTTACGCGCGTAAAGATGATCAACAAAAAAGAGATCCGGGCGCTGAGTGTTTCAGGAGCATTGAATTTTGAAATGAACACCCATCGCAGACAGGCGCTCTGGGAATCCGATCTTGAGATAAAACCGAAGGGTGAATTGTTCAAACTGATCAACGAGCAGCAGGAAACACCTTCATATATTCAGAAAATGAATGATCTGGAGTTGATCGAGACCGACCTCAGATCGACCGGTCTGACGATCGGAAAGCACCCTATGGCTTTCCTGAGAAAAGAGCTCGATAACAGGGGTATCCTTTCTTCGATCGAAGCAAATAACCTGCGTAAAGGCGATATGGTAATGGTTGCCGGCGCGGTGATCTGCCGGCAAAGGCCTATGACCGCAAAGGGCGTTATGTTCATAACGCTCGAAGACGAAACCGGGCATTCAAATTTCCTGGTTCTCCCGGAGGTATTCGAAAAATTCAGAAGCGTGATCCTTGAAAACAGATACTTACTGATCAAAGGAAGAGCGGAAGATAAGAGGATGGTAAAGGGAGTCTATTTTGAAGGGATACAAAAATTTATGGCTGCACCCGCTTCGCATGATTTTCATTGAAACCAGAGTTTGACAGCAGCTAAGCACAAATCGACTCCTCCAGCATGTGATGAATACGATGATGGGGTACTTAAAAACCAACTAAACGCAACCTGGACCCAAACTTCTCTAGTGCCTGTGACGCCTTGTCCTGGTCGTCATCCGGTGTCTTGGATGTTTCCTTTTATGAGCGGCGCGTCTGGAATTCGCTTTCGACCGGTAATGTGT